>CAZKHE010000004.1:0-74262 GCA_964552535.1 uncultured Enterobacteriaceae bacterium
AGTCGCGGCGCGGCTCGACGTCGTCGCCCATCAGCTTGGTGAAGATCTCGTCCGCGGCGATGCCGTCCTCGATCTGCACCTTGAGCAGCCGACGCGACGCCGGATCCATCGTGGTTTCCCACAGCTGCTCGGGGTTCATCTCGCCGAGGCCCTTGTAGCGCTGCATCGCGGCGCTGCGCCCCACTTCCCCGAGCAGCCAGTCCATCGCCTGCTGGAAGCTCGTCACGCTCTGTTCGTGATCGCCGCGGCGCACCAGCGCGCCGGGCCCCACCAGGTCGAGCAGGAGCTTGGACGTCTCGTCGATCTGGCGGAAGTCCCCCGAGAGCAGGAAATCGCTGTCGAGCAGCGAGAGACGCGCGTTGCCGTGCCGCGTCCGCTCGATGAGGAGTTGGTGCCGCTCGTGCTTCTCGTCGTAGCGGGCGGTGACCTTCACGTCTCCGGCGGGGAACGCCGCGATGAGACGCTCCGCGCTCGCGCGCGCCGCCTCGCCGTCGGCGAGATCGACCTTGACGCCTGCCAGCAGCGCGCGCAGCACGTCCGGGTCGATGAGCCGACCGGCGCGCTCGATCACCGCGTCCGCCAGGAGATAGGACTGCGCGAGCTGCGCCAGCGCCTCGCCCTCGATCGGCATCGCGCCTTCGCGCGGCACCAGCGAGGCCCCCACCATCGCCTGGCGGAGCATGAACTGGTTGCGCTCGTAGTCGTCCTTCAGGTAGCGCTCCTCGCGGCCGAGCTTCACCTTGTAGAGCGGCGGCTGGGCGATGTAGATGTGGCCGCGCTCGATCAGCTCGGGCATCTGCCGATAGAAGAACGTGAGCAGCAGCGTCCGGATGTGCGCACCGTCCACGTCCGCGTCGGTCATGATGATGACGCGGTGGTAGCGCAGCTTGTCGATGTTGTACTCGGCCTTCACGATGCCGGTGCCGAGCGCGGTGATGAGCGTCGCGATCTCCTGCGAGGAGATCAGCTTGTCGAAGCGCGCGCGCTCCACGTTGAGGATCTTGCCCTTCAGCGGCAGGATCGCCTGGAACTTGCGGTCGCGGCCCTGCTTGGCCGACCCGCCGGCGGAGTCGCCCTCGACGAGGTAGAGCTCGGAGAGCGCCGGGTCCTTCTCCTGGCAGTCGGCGAGCTTCCCGGGCAGGCCGATGCCGTCGAAGGCGCCCTTGCGCCGCGTCATCTCGCGTGCCTTGCGCGCCGCCTCGCGGGCCCGCGCGGCGTCCACGATCTTCGAGGTGACGATGCGCGCATCGGCCGGCTTTTCCATCAGGAACTGCATCAGCTTCTCGGCGACGATCTCCTCGACCACCGGCCGCACCTCCGAGGACACGAGCTTGTCCTTGGTCTGCGAGCTGAACTTCGGCTCCGGCACCTTCACGGACAGCACGCAGGCGAGCCCCTCGCGCATGTCGTCGCCGGTGGTCTCCACCTTCGCCTTCTTGGCGATCTCGTTCTGCTCGATGTAGGCGTTCAGCGTGCGCGTCATGGCGGCGCGCAGGCCGGTGAGGTGGGTCCCGCCGTCGCGTTGCGGGATGTTGTTGGTGAAGCACAGCACCGACTCCTGGTAGGAGTCGTTCCACTGCATCGCCACCTCGACGCCGATGCCGTCCTTCTCGCCCTTCGCGTAGAAGATGCTCTGGTGCAGGACCGTCTTGGTCCGGTTGATGAACTCCACGAAGCCGCGCACCCCGCCGGCGAACGCGAAATCCTCCTCCTTGCCGGTGCGCTGGTCGACCAGCTTGACCTTCACCCCGTCGTTGAGGAACGAGAGCTCGCGCAGGCGGCGCGCCAGGATGTCGTAGTGGTACTCGACGTTGCCGAACGTCTCGGTGGAGGCGAGGAAGTGCACCTCGGTGCCGCGTCGCTCGGTGGGTCCCGTCACCTTCAGCGGCTCGACGCGCTCGCCGCGCCGGAACTCCATGAAGTGCACCTGCCCGTCGCGCCGGATGGTGAGACGCAGCCAGTCCGACAGCGCGTTGACCACGGAGACGCCGACGCCGTGCAGCCCGCCCGAAACCTTGTAGGAGTTGGAGTCGAACTTGCCGCCCGCGTGCAGTTCGGTCATGACGATCTCCGCGGCGGAGCGCCCGTGCTCGTCGTCGGCGTGGATCTGCGTCGGAATGCCGCGGCCGTTGTCCGACACCGAGATGGAGTTGTCGGTGTGGATGGTGACGACGATCTCGTCGCAGTGGCCCGCGAGCGCCTCGTCGATGGCGTTGTCCACCACCTCGAAGACCATGTGGTGCAGGCCGGTCCCGTCCGAAGTGTCGCCGATGTACATGCCCGGACGCTTGCGCACGGCGTCCAGCCCCTTGAGCATCTTGATGCTCGAGGAGTCGTACTCCTGCCCGGGCTTCCCCTGTTCCGGCGCGTGGCCGTTGTTCTCTTCGCTCATTTCACTTCCGGTTCACTGCGATGACGACTGCGCTGGCGCGATCCACGGAGGCGGACTAGATCCGCATCGGCATGACCACGTACTTGAAGTCGGCGCGTTCGGGCACCGTGATCAACGCCGAGGAGGCGGCATCCCCCAGCGCGATCTCGACGCGATCGACGGTGAGGTGACCGAGGACGTCGAGGAGGTAACCCACGTTGAAGCCGATGTCGAGCGCGTCGCCGCGGTACTCGACGTCGATCTCCTCCTGGGCCTCCTCCTGTTCGGTGTTGGAGCAGCTGATCTTCAGGCTGCCGTCGCCCAGCACCCAGCGCACGCCACGGAACTTGTCGCTGGTGAGGATCGCGGCGCGCTGCAGCGCCGCCTGCAGCGCCGCGCGGCCGGCCATCACCCGCTTCGGATGATTGGCAGGAATCACCCGCGTGTAGTCGGGGAACTTGCCGTCGACCAGCTTGGAGACCAGCACGACCGTACCGAAGCTGAACTTCGCCTGGTTGCCGGACAGCTCGATCTCGACCGGGTCGTCGGCATCGGCGAGGAGGCGTGCGAGCTCGAGGATGGTCTTGCGCGGCAGGATCACTTCCTGGCGGCCCAGGCCTTCGGACGCGACCGCGCGCGACGCGTAGGCGAGGCGATGGCCGTCGGTCGCGACGACGCGCAGCTCGCCGCCTTCGATCAGCATCAGGAGGCCATTCAGGTAGTAGCGGATGTCCTGCTGCGCCATCGCGTACTGCACGGACGACACCAGCGACTTGAGCAGCTGCTGCGGCAGCGTGAAGCGCACGCGCTCGCCTTCGGGCGCAGCGAGCCGCGGGAAGTCCTCGGGTGGCAGCGTCTGCAGGTTGAAGCGGCTCTTGCCGCTCTTCACCTGGAGCCGGCGGTCGGCGGCCGTCAGGGTGACCTCGCTGCCCTCGGGCAGCGCGCGGAGGATGTCGAGCAGCTTGCGTGCTCCCACCGTGATCGCCTTGTCCTCGCCCGGCGCGTCGCTGTCGGTCCGGGCGGTGATCTCGATCTCGATGTCCGTCGCGATGAACGCGAGACGCCCGCCGTCGCGCGTCATGAGCACGTTGGACAGGATCGGCAGCGTATGACGCCGCTCGATGATGCCCGATACGGCCTGCAGCGGCTTCAGCAGAACCTCGCGCGTCGTCTTGATGAGATTCATTGTTCTATTTGAACCTTATGAAGAGTAATGAAGGCGGCCGATTGCCGGGATAACACGGCCGGAGCGAGAGGAATCAGGCGATTGCGTGCACCGGACCCTGTGGACAGGGCTGTGGGCGAAGGAGGACGACGCGGAACAACTTTCTGGCGCGGCGCCGCGGACCCGGAGTTGTCCACAGCTTCGCGCGCGCTGTCCCAAGGTTTTCCACCGGGTTGTACGGAGCGCCATCGGGTCAGCCCTTCAGGCTCTGCTCGAGCACGTGGAAGTCGCGGTTCAGCTCGACGTCCTTGGTGCGCAGCGTGGCGATCGTCCGGCAGGCGTGCAGGACCGTCGTGTGGTCGCGGTTGCCGAATGCGTCGCCGATCTCGGGCAGGCTCATCTGCGTGAGCTCCTTGGCCAGCGCCATCGCCATCTGCCGCGGTCGGGCAATGTTGCGCGAACGCTTCTTGGAGTGCAGGTCGGCGACCTTGATCTTGTAGAACTCGGCCACGGTCTTTTGGATGTTCTCGACCGACACCTGGCGGTTGTGGACCGACAGCAGATCCTTGAGCGCTTCGCGCGCGACGTCGACCGAGAGCTCCTTGCCGGAGAAGCGCGCCATCGCGAGCACGTTCTTGAGCGCGCCCTCGAGCTCGCGGATGTTGGAGCGCACGTGCTTGGCGATGAAGAACGCGATGTCCTCGTCGATGGCGATGCCGAGGCCTTCGGCCTTCTTCAGGATGATCGCCACGCGCATCTCCTGCTCCGGCGGCTCGATCGCCACGGTGAGGCCCCAGGAAAAGCGCGTCTTCAGGCGCTCGTCGATGCCGGCGATGTCGCGCGGGTAGGTGTCGCAGGTGATGATGATCTGCTTGTGCGCCTCGATCAGCGCATTGAAGGCGTAGAAGAACTCCTCCTGCGTCCGGTCCTTGCCGGTGAAGAACTGGATGTCGTCGATCAGCAGCAGGTCGAGCGAGTGGTAGTAGCGCTTGAACGCGTCGAAGGATTTCTGCTGGTAGGCGCGTACGACGTCGGAAATGTACTGGTTCGCGTGCAGGTAGCGGACCTTCGCGGCCGGCTGGTGGGTGGCGACGTAGTTGCCGACCGCGTGAATCAGGTGGGTCTTGCCGAGGCCGGATCCGCCATAGACGAACAGGGGGTTGTAGGACGTGCCGGGGTTCTCGGCGACCTGCATCGCGGCGGCGCGCGCGAGCTGGTTCGCCTTGCCGGGCACGAAGTTGTCGAAGGTGAAATCGCCGAGCAGATTCGAAGCGGCGCGCTCGGGTGCCGGTCGCGGCGCCGGGACCCCCTTCGGCCGCTGCGGAGCAGGCGCGGAGAGGGGGCGGGCCGACTCCGGCGCATCGCTTTCCGGCAAGGAGAGCGTGATGCGCACCGGACCATGAGCGTGCTCTGCGAGCAGCGTTTCCATGCGGTTCAGAAACCGGTCCTTGACCCACTGTAGGACGAAGCGGTTCGGGGCGATCAGCCGGACCTCGTCGGGAGCGCTGTCCGCGCCATACTGGAGCGGCTTGAGCCAGGTGTTAACCTGTTGTGCGGGAAGCTCTTTTTCGAGCCTGGCGAGACACGCCTGCCAAAGTGATTCCATTCGCCGCGGCGCTCTTTGCGAGGTCTTGTGGGAGGGGGTTCGAAGACCCTCGATTCTATCCTTTTCGGCAAGAGTTATCCACAGGCTTTCGGGCCCCATCCTTGACCGATGGACCAAGGGATTGGTTTAATAGCGGGTTTTCTCTGCACCCGGGACTCCCCGCCATGAAGCGCACCTACCAACCCTCCAGCGTCCGTCGCAAGCGCACGCACGGCTTCCTCGTCCGCATGCGCACCCGTGGCGGTCGCGCCGTGATCCGCGCGCGTCGCGCCAAGGGACGTCATCGCCTGGCCGTTTGACGGGGCGCCATCGCCTGCGACCCCGTCAGCGCCTCGGCGCTGAGGATGTCGGCATGGCGCTCAAGGCCGGGCGCCGCTTCCGCGGCGCCCGGTTCAGTCTCTACGGTCGGCCCAACGCCGCCGGCCTTGCGCGTATCGCGCTCGTCGTACCGAAAAAGCTCGCTCCCCGCGCGGTGGACCGGAACCGAATCCGCCGGATTGCGCGCGAGGTCTTCCGCCTGCACCAGGAGCAACTGATTGGAGTCGATGTGGTCGTGCGTCTCGTGCAGCCCTGCGGAGCCGAACCGGTGACGGGCGGGGAACTGGTGCCGCTGCTCCATCGCTGCGCCGATGCGTTCCCCGGTCGCTAGCGCACTCGCCATGCTGGTGCGCGCGTACCAGTTGGCGGTCAGCCCGTTCCTCGGCCGCAGCTGCCGTTTCGCGCCGACCTGCTCGGAGTACGCGATCGAGGCGCTGCAGCGCCATGGTGCGCTCCGCGGGTCGTGGCTCGCGGCGAAGCGCGTGTCCCGCTGTCATCCCTGGCATCCCGGCGGCTACGATCCGGTGCCCTGAACGCCCATGATGGATACCCAGCGCCTCATCCTCTTCATCGTCTTCTCGTTCTCCATCCTGATGCTCTGGGATGCGTGGCAACGGGAGAACCGTCCACCGGCGCCGCCCGTGCAGCAGGCCGCGCCCCAGGCCGCCGCCCCCGGCGCTGCAAACGTGCCGACGCCGAGCACGACCACCCCGGCGCCCGCCGCGGCTCCCGGCGCGCAAAGTGTGCCGACGGATACCCGTGCGGCGGGCAGCGCACGCGAGCCGATCCGGGTCACCACGGACCTGTTCGTCGCCGATATCGACCCACTCGGCGGCGACATCGTCCGGCTGCAGCTGCTCAAGCACAAGGACCCCGTCGAGACGGCGCGCGACTTCGTGCTCTTCACGCCGGAATTCAACTACGCCGCGCAAAGCGGGCTGATCGGAGCCGGGCTGCCGAACCATCGGACGGCGTTCACGTACGAAGGCGAGAAGGCAATCAAGCTCGCCGACGGCCAGGATGCGGTGGCCGTGACCCTCACCGCTCCGGGGCCGGATGGCGTGAAGGTCACGAAGACGCTCACCTTCCGTCGCGGCTCGTATCTGATCGACGTCACCCAGCAGGTCGCGAACGCGACGCAGTCGCCGCTTGCCGCGCACGCCTACTTCCAGCTCACGCGCGACAGCAAGGCGCCCCCGGGCGATTCGTTCATGCTGCAGACCTACACCGGGGCCGCGCTCTACAACGAGAAGGACAAGTACGTGAAGCTGCCGTTCTCGGACATCGAGAAGGGCAAGGTGCCGTACACCAAGGAGACGGACAACGGCTGGGCGGCGATGGTGCAGCACTACTTCGTCTCCGCGCTGCTGCCGCCGCCCGGTACGCCGCGCGAGTTCTACACGCGCAAGATCGGCGACAACGTGTATTCGGCCGGCGTGATCCTGCCGCTCAACGTTCCCGCCGGCGGCGAGTCGAAGGTGACGGTCCCGGTCTATGCGGGGCCGCAGGAGCAGGACAACCTCAAGGAGATCGCTCCCGGCCTCGATCTGGTGGTCGATTATGGCTGGCTCACGGTGATCGCGGCGCCGCTGTTCTGGGTGCTCAAGCTGCTCCACTCCTGGTTCGGCAACTGGGGGCTCGCGATCATCGGCCTGACGGTGCTCATCAAGCTCGTGTTCTTCCCGCTCTCCGCCGCCAGCTACCGCTCGATGGCGAAGATGAAGCTGCTCGCGCCGCGCCTGATGAAGCTGAAGGAGCAGTACGGCGACGACCGGGTGAAGATGAACCAGGCGATGATGGAGATGTACAAGACCGAGAAGGTCAACCCGTTCGGCGGCTGTCTGCCGATCCTGGTGCAGATCCCCGTCTTCATCGCGCTGTACTGGGTGCTGCTCGGCTCGGTCGAGCTGCGGCAAGCGCCGTTCTACGGGTGGATCAAGGACCTCTCCGCGCCCGATCCGTTCTTCATCCTGCCCGCGCTGATGATGGGCTCGATGATCCTGCAGACGAAGATGAGCCCGACGCCGCCCGATCCGGTGCAGGCCAAGGTGATGATGATCATGCCCTTCGTCTTCGGCATCATGTTCTTCTTCTTCCCGGCCGGCCTCGTGCTCTACTGGCTGGTCAACAACATCCTCTCGATCGCGCAGCAATGGCAGATCCAGCGCATGATCGAAGGACAGGCGGCGGCGGCCAAGCGCTGACGCCGACCGGGCCGGCGTGACCGTCGCGGGCGACGTCATCGCCGCGATCGCCACGGCGCCGGGGCGTGCCGGCATCGGCGTCGTGCGCGTCTCGGGGCCGTCGCTCACGGCATTCGCGGAGCGGCTGCTCGGCCGCGTCCCCCCGCCGCGCCGCGCGACCCGCGCCGCTTTCGCCGACGCCGCCGGCGCACCGATCGACGACGGGCTCGCACTCTACTTTCCGGCGCCGCGCTCCTACACCGGCGAGGATGTGCTCGAGCTGCAGGGCCATGGCGGGCCCGTGGTGCTGCGCATGCTGCTCGCCCGCTGCGTGGAGCTTGGCGCGCGCCTGGCCGAGCCGGGCGAGTTCACGCGCCGCGCGTTCCTGAACGACCGGCTGGATCTGGCGCAGGCCGAGAGCGTGGCCGATCTCATCGATGCCGCGACCGAAGCGGCGGCGCGCTCCGCGGTGCGATCCCTGCAAGGGGAGTTCTCGGCCCGGGTCCACGCCCTCGTCGACCGGCTGGTCGAGCTGCGCATGCTGGTCGAGGCGACGCTCGATTTTCCCGAGGAGGACATCGAGGCGTCCGACCGGGACGAGGCGCGCACGCGGCTCGACAGCGTGCGGGGCGCACTGGACGCGGCGATCGCTGGTGCAAGGCAGGGCAGCCTGCTGCGAACCGGCATCCACGTCGTGCTCGCCGGACAGCCGAACGTGGGCAAGTCGAGCCTGCTCAATCGGCTGGCGGGCGAGGAGCTGGCGATCGTCACGCCGATCGCCGGCACCACGCGCGACGCGGTGCGCCAGGGCATCGAGATCGAGGGCGTGCCACTGGTGGTGGTGGATACCGCGGGCCTGCGCGAGACCGACGACGAGGTAGAACGCATCGGCATCGCGAGGACCTGGAGCGAAATCGAACGCGCCGACATCCTGCTGCTGCTGGTCGACGCGCGCACCGGCGTCACCGCTGGAGACGAAGCCGTGGCGGCGCGCCTGCCGCAGCGTCTGAAGCGCATCGTCGTGCACAACAAGATCGACCTGGCCGGGCGCGAACCGGGGATCTTGGGTGACTCGGTTTTCGTTTCGGCCCGCACGGGTGCAGGCATGGACCTCCTCCGACGCCAGCTGCTCGAGGCAGCCGGCTGGGAGGCATCCGCGGGCAGCACGTTCATGGCACGCGAGCGGCACCTCGTCGCGCTGCGCCAGGCGGGCGAGCGGCTGGTGGCGGCCGCGGACGTCCTGGACCGTCCGGAACTCTTCGCGGAGGAGCTGCGGCTCGCACAGGCAGCGCTTGCCGAGATCACCGGTGAGTTCACCGCGGACGACCTGCTCGGCGAGATCTTCGCGCGCTTCTGCATCGGCAAGTAATGCGTGCTCTGGCGGGCAGGTTTCCGGCGCTGACCGCGCTCGCGGCATGCGCCGCCGGCGGGGCCCTCTGCGTGTTCCTGCATACGCCGTTGCCCTGGATGATCGGACCGCTGTTCGCCATGGCCCTGCTCAAGCTCGGCGGTCTGCCGGTTCGGGCGCCCCGCGGCGCGCGGGAAGGCGGACAACTCCTGATCGCGACCGCCCTCGGCCTTTACTTCACGCCGCCCGTGGCGCGTGAACTGGCTTCGCGGTGGGAGCTTCTGGTCGCCGCTGCCGCGTTCTCGACGGTACTCGCGTATGTCGGGGCGTGGATCATTTCGCGTTTTTCGGACACGGATCGCCGGACGGCCCTGTTCGCGAGCGTCCCCGGCGGGGCGACGGAGATGGCCGTACTGGGCGAGCGCTTCGGTGCCAGCGTGGAGCGCATCGCGATCGCGCAGAGCCTGCGCATCCTGATGGTCGTGGTGATCGTGCCGTTCGCGTTTGCGGCGCTCGGCGTGAAGGGCGCTGACCTCTATACGCAGGTGGATGTGCCGGCCAACGCCGCGGGGCTCGGCGGCCTCCTTGCATGCGCCGCGGGGGGTGCGGTGTTGTTCAGCGTCGCCCGCGTCCCCAACGCGTGGATGCTCGGCCCCCTGTGCACGTGCATCGCTTTGACGGCCGCCGGGGTCGCGTGGAGCTCGATGCCGACCTTCCTGACCAACCTCGGTCAGCTCCTGATGGGCTGCGCACTCGGGAGCCGCTTCGAGCGTGCCTTCCTGCTGCGCGCGCCGCGCTATGTCGCCGTCGTCGGCGCAAGCGTGCTGGCCGCGATGGCTTGTTCGGCGATGTTCGCCGCGCTGCTGGCGCGGATTTCGCTAGTGCCGCTGCCGTCTCTCGTACTCGCGACGGCGCCCGGCGGGATCGCCGAGATGTGCATCACCGCCAAGGTCCTGCAGCTCGGCGTCCCGCTCGTGACCGCCGCACACGTGACGCGCGTGGTGATTCTGGTCACGACGACGGCGCCCATTTTCCGGGCAGTGCGCCGGGCGCTTCGCACACGCGGGTCGTGATAACCTTTCGGCCCCTCCGGATTCATCCTTTCCCATAGACGGACAAGCCCTTGCCATGAATCAGCCTTATGTTCCCCATATCGCCACGCCGGACTACGTGCGCCATCGCAAGGCGATTGAATGGGTCGCGGAAATCGCCGAGCTGACCAAGCCGGACGCGATCTACTGGTGCGATGGTTCGCAGGCCGAGTACGACCGGCTTTGCGGCGAGATGGTGAAGGCCGGCATGCTGCGCCGCCTGAATCCGGAGAAGCGCCCCAACAGCTACCTCGCCTGGTCGGACCCCACCGACGTGGCGCGCATGGAGGATCGGACTTTCATCTGCTCGAAAAACCGCGACGATGCCGGCCCGACCAACAACTGGGTCGACCCCGTCGAGATGCGCGCGACCATGGCCTCGCTGTTCGACGGCTGCATGCGCGGGCGCACGATGTACGTCGTGCCGTTCTCCATGGGCCCGCTCGGCTCGCCGATCGCGCAGATCGGCATCGAGATCAGCGACTCGCCGTACGTCGTCGTCAGCATGCACATCATGACGCGGGTGAGCACGCGCATCTGGGAACTGCTCGGCGAGGACGGCACCTACGTGCCCTGCGTGCACACGGTCGGCGCGCCGCTCGCCGAGGGGCAGAAGGACGTGCCCTGGCCCTGCAACAAGGAGCACAAGTACATCGTCCACTATCCCGAGACGCGGGAGATCTGGTCGTTCGGCTCCGGCTACGGCGGCAATGCGCTGCTCGGCAAGAAGTGCTTCGCGCTTCGCATCGCGTCCAACATGGGTCGCGACGAGGGATGGCTCGCGGAGCACATGCTGATTCTCGGCGTCACCTCGCCCGAGGGACGCAAGGCGCACGTCGCGGCGGCGTTCCCGAGCGCGTGCGGCAAGACCAACTTCGCGATGATGGTACCGCCGCCGGCATTCAAGGGCTGGAAGGTCACGACCATCGGCGAGGACATCGCCTGGATCAAGCCGGGCCCCGACGGACGCCTGCGCGCCATCAATCCCGAGGCGGGACTGTTCGGCGTCGCGCCGGGCACTTCGGACAAGACCAACCCGAACTGCATGGCGGCCATGCGCGAGAACGCCATCTTCACCAATGTCGCGCTGACCGACGACGGCGACGTTTGGTGGGAAGGCATGACCGATGCGCCGCCGGCCCACCTCACCGACTGGCAGGGTCAGTCCTGGACGCCCGAGTCCGGGCGCAAGGCGGCACACCCGAACTCGCGGTTCACCGTTCGCGCGACGCAGGTGCCGTCGCTGGACGCGGAGTGGGAGAATCCCGCCGGCGTGGCGATCGACGCGTTCGTGTTCGGCGGCCGCCGCTCGAACACCGTGCCGCTCGTCGTGGAGGCGTTCAACTGGGACGCGGGCGTCTACATGGCGGCGACCATGGGCTCGGAAACCACCGCTGCGGCAACCGGCAAGGTCGGCGTCGTGCGGCGGGACCCGTTCGCGATGATCCCGTTCTGCGGCTATCACATGGCGGACTACTTCGGGCACTGGCTGAAGATCGGACGCACGGCACAGCAGCGTCCGCACATCTTCATGGTGAACTGGTTCCGGACCGACGGCGCGGGCAAGTTCGTCTGGCCGGGTTTCGGCGAGAACATGCGCGTGCTGAAGTGGATCGTCGAGCGCTGCCAGGGCCGCGCGCATGCGGTCGAAACGCCGATCGGCTGGGTGCCCGCCTACGAGGACATCGAGTGGAAGGGCCTGGAGTCCTTCACGCGCGAGCAGTTCGACTCGGTCACAGCCATCCGCCACGACGAATGGGCGGACGAGCTGAAGTCGCACGACTCGTTGTTCCAGAGCATGCAGCAGCGCCTGCCGCGGGCCCTGGCGCTGCGACGGGAGGAGATCGGGCTCGCGATTGCCTGACCCGGCCGACGCTGCACCGGAGAGGGCCGCGCACGCGGCCCTTTTTCATTGGTGCGGTGGCCAGTGCACTCATGGAGCGATCACGATGAGCCATGTGTTCCACCGGGATCCGACGTACCCGTATCCGACGGTCGTGCGCGGGGAAGGCTGCTACCTGTTCGATGCCGCGGGGAAGCGCTATCTCGACGCCTCCGGCGGCGCTGCGGTGTCGTGTCTGGGCCATGGCGATCGCGAGGTCATTGCGGCCATCAGCGCCCAACTCGAGCGGGTGGCGTACGCCCACACCTCGTTCTTCACGAACAAGCCCATGGAGGCGCTTGCCGACGCGTTGATCGCGCGGGCCCCGCGGGGCATCGGCCGGGCGTTCTTCTGTTCCAGTGGCTCCGAAGCGGTGGAGGCGGCCCTCAAGCTCTCGCGGCAGTACTTTCTGGAGATCGGACAGCCGGAGCGTCGGTTCGTGGTGGCGAGGCGGCAGAGCTATCACGGCAACACCCTGGGGGCCCTGGCGGTCGGCGGCAACGCCTGGCGTCGCGAAAAGTTTGGACCGCTATTGATAGAGTCGCAGCATGTGAGTGCTTGCTATCAGTATCGTGAAGCCCACCCGGGCGAGAGCCCGGAGGCTTACGGCGCGAGGCTCGTTGGCGAGCTTGCGGAGAAGCTCGCCGAACTCGGTCCGGAGCGGGTGCTGGCCTTCATCGCCGAACCCGTGGTGGGGGCAACCTTGGGGGCCGTTCCCGCGGTGCCCGGGTACTTCGCGGGCGTCCGCCGACTGTGCGACCAATACGGCATCCTCCTGATCCTGGATGAGGTGATGTGCGGCATGGGTCGGACCGGCACGCTGTACGCCTGTGAGCAGGAGGGTGTCCGTCCGGACATGCTCACCATCGGCAAAGGACTGGCCGCGGGGTATCAGCCGATCGGTGCGCTGCTCGCCACGGAGACGATTCACGAAGCCATCGTCCGCGGGTCCGGGGCGTTCCAGCACGGCCATACCTACACCGGACATCCGGCCGCGTGTGCCGCGGCACTTGCGGTCCAGCGCGCTTTTCACGATCGAAAGTTGCTCGCGGCTGTCGGGCCGAGCGGGCTCGCGCTGGCACAGGCGCTCCAGGCGCGTTTTGGCCAGCACCCGCATGTCGGGGACATTCGCGGACGGGGGCTGTTGTGCGCGGTGGAGTTGGTGGCCGATCGCGAGACGAAGCGCCCGTTCGATCCGGGCCGCCGGGTCCACGCAAGGGTCAAGCGGGCGGCCATGGATGCGGGGCTGCTTTGCTATCCCACCGGGGGAACGGTGGACGGTGTGCGGGGAGACCACGTGCTCCTCGCGCCACCGTACACCATCAGTAGCGCCCAAATTTCGGAGCTGGTCGAGAAACTCGCAATGGCCGTCGATGCAGCATGTTCCACGTGAAACATCGGGCGGCGATGTTTCACGTGAAACAACGGCCGTCGCGCCCCGCAACCCCACACGCGTAAAATAGTGTCCTCGCTGGCGTTTCCGATCATGCACTACCCCGACCCCTTTCAAGTCATCGTCATTGGCGGCGGCCACGCCGGCACGGAGGCCGCCCTGGCCTCGGCGCGCGCGGGCGCAAAGACGCTGTTGCTGACCCACAATCTGGAAACGCTGGGTCAGATGTCCTGCAACCCGTCGATCGGTGGCATCGGGAAGGGACATCTGGTGAAGGAGGTCGACGCGCTCGGTGGTGCTATGGCGATCGCCACGGACGAAGCCGGTATCCAGTTCCGTATCCTGAACTCCAGCAAAGGCCCCGCCGTCCGCGCCACGCGCGCGCAGGCGGACCGGGTATTGTACCGGCAGGCCATCCGCCGGCGGCTCGAGAACGAACCGAACCTCACGTTGTTCCAGCAGGCGGTGGACGACCTGCTGCTCGACGGTGACCGCGTGACGGGCGTCGTCACGCAACTCGGGATTCGGTTCACCGCGGAGGCCGTGGTCCTGACCGCTGGAACCTTTCTTTCGGGCCTCGTGCACGTCGGGCTCACGCACTACACCGCCGGTCGCGCGGGGGACCCGGCATCGGTGAGTCTCGCTGCCCGGCTGCGCGAACTCGCGCTGCCGGTCGGGCGCCTGAAAACGGGGACGCCGCCCCGCCTGGACGGGCGCACCATCGATTACTCAGTCATGGTGGAGCAGCCCGGTGACGAGCCCGCTCCCGTGTTTTCGTTTGTCGGCTCGCGCGACATGCACCCGCGCCAGCTGCCCTGCTGGGTGACCCACACGAACGAGCGGACGCACGAGATCATCCGCGGCGGGCTCGACCGATCCCCCATGTACACGGGCAAAATCGAAGGCCTGGGGCCGCGATACTGTCCTTCCATCGAGGACAAGATCCACCGGTTCGCTTCCAAGTCCAGCCATCAGATCTTTCTTGAGCCCGAAGGGCTGACCACCCACGAGGTGTATCCAAACGGCATCTCCACCAGTCTGCCGTTCGACGTGCAACTGGAACTTGTGCGCTCCATCAAGGGCTTGGAGCGAGCTCACATGCTGCGGCCGGGCTATGCGATCGAGTACGACTACTTCGATCCGCGTGCCCTGAAGCCATCCCTGGAGACACAGGCGATCCGCGGGCTTTTCTTCGCCGGGCAGATCAACGGCACGACCGGATACGAAGAAGCGGCCGCGCAGGGCTTGCTCGCCGGCGTGAATGCTGCGCGGTTTGTGCGCAACATGGACGCCTGGTACCCCCGCCGGGACGAGGCCTACCTGGGTGTACTGGTCGACGACCTTGTGACCCGCGGCGTCAGTGAACCCTATCGGATGTTCACGAGCCGGGCGGAGTATCGGCTGCTGCTCCGCGAAGATAACGCCGACCTCCGTCTGACCGAAACAGGCCGCAGGCTGGGGATCGTTCCCGACGCCCGCTGGGCGGCTTATTGTCGCAAACGTGATGCGATCTTCGCCGAACAGGAACGATTGAAGTCCATCTGGGTGAATCCTCGCGTGGTCGACGCCGCTCTTGCAACAGCGGTTCTGGGCAAGCCGCTCGAACGTGAGTACACACTCTCGGACCTGCTGAGGCGCCCCAACGTCTCCTATGCGGCGTTGATGACGTTGCCACAGGCGGGCGAAGGGGTAGGCGACGTGGACGTCGCCGAGCAGGTGGAGATTCAGGCGAAGTACGGCGGCTACATCGACCGCCAGCGCGACGAAGTCGCAAGGCAGGAGGCGCACGAGTCGCTGCGCCTTCCCGACGATCTCGATTACGATGCCGTGCGCGGGCTGTCGGTCGAGGTGCGACAGAAGCTCGCGCGCCACCGTCCCGAGACACTGGGGCAGGCCTCTCGCATCCAGGGCGTCACGCCTGCGGCGATCTCCCTGCTGCTCGTTCATCTGAAGCGCCGCCAGCCGCGCGGCAAGGAAGCCGCATGACCTCGGAGCACGAGCGCCTCGACGCAGGCCTGAAGACCCTCGGTATTGCCAACGACCGCGATGTCGGGACGCGCCTGGTTGCGTTCCTCGATCTCCTGGAGAAGTGGAACCGCGTCTACAACCTCACGGCGATCCGCGAGCGCGAGCAGATGCTTACCCACCATCTCCTCGATTCGCTGGCCGTCGTCCCGCACATCCGCGGTCCGCAGGTGCTGGACGTCGGCAGCGGCGGCGGGCTGCCCGGGATCCCTGTGGCGATCGTCCGCCCGGAGATCGAGGTGACGCTGCTCGACAGCAACCACAAGAAGGCGGCCTTCCTGAACCAGGCGGTCGCCGAGCTGCGTCTGACGAACGTCCAGGTGGTGGCGGAACGCGTGGAGGCGTGGGAGACGAGCCGGCGCTTCGCGACCATCGTGTCACGGGCCTTCGCCGACCTTGCCGAGTTCGTGGGCCTCACCGAGCGCCTGCTGGCGCCCGGCGGTCGTTTTGCGGCCATGAAGGGCGTGCATCCCTTCGAGGAAATCGAGCGGCTGCCCGGGGGATTCGTCGCCCGCGAAGTGGTGAAGCTGCAGGTGCCAGGGCTCGACGCGGAGCGTCACCTGGTGCTCGTGGAGCGCGCCTGATGCGCATTCTCGCGGTCGCCAACCAGAAGGGCGGGGTGGGGAAGACCACCACGACCGTGAATCTCGCCGCCGGCCTCGCGCAGGCCGGCAAGCGCGTGTTGTTGGTCGACCTGGATCCGCAAGGCAACGCGACGATGGGCAGCGGCATCGACAAGCGCACGCTCGAGCACACCGTGTATCACGTGCTCCTCGGGCTCGCGACCATCGAGCGCGTCCGTGTCCACGCGGAGAGCGCCGGGTACGACGTGCTGCCGGCCAACCGCGACCTCGCCGGCGCCGAGGTCGAGATGGTCGATCTCGATCACCGCGAGAGCCGCCTGCGGAGCGCCCTCGAACGCGTCGCCGCCGATTACGATTACGTACTGCTCGACTGTCCGCCGTCGCTGTCCATGCTGACGCTCAACGGGCTCGTCGCTGCCCACGCGGTGATGATCCCGATGCAGTGCGAGTACTACGCGCTCGAGGGCCTGTCCGACCTGGTCAACACGATCAAGAAGGTCCGCGCGCACTTCAATCCGGGCATCGAGATCGAGGGCCTGCTGCGCACCATGTTCGATCCGCGCAACACGCTCTCGCAGCAGGTCGCCGACCAGCTCAAGAGCCACTTCCCCGACAAGGTGCTCGATACCATCGTGCCGCGCAACGTCCGCCTCGCCGAGGCGCCGAGTTACGGCCTGCCGGCGATCAAGTTCGATGCGGCGTGCAAGGGCTCCCAGGCCTACGTTGCGCTCGCCGAGGAAATTCTCTGGCGCACCGAGGCCCGTGCCGCCAATCAGGCTGCGGAGGCCGCATCGTGAAGCCGAAGGGCCTCGGCCGCGGTCTCGACGCGCTGCTCGGCGGCACCGATGAGCCCCCGCGAAAAGAGTCGCTCGGTACGGCGCAGATCGGCGACCTGCAGCCCGGCAAGTATCAGCCGCGCACCCACATGGACCCGGCCTCGCTCGACGAGCTCGCGGCATCGATCCGCTCGCAGGGCCTGATGCAGCCGATCCTGGTGCGCTCGATCGGCGGGAAGCGCTACGAGATCATCGCAGGCGAACGCCGCTGGCGCGCCGCCAAGCTCGCCGGGCTGAGCGAGGTGCCGGTGGTGATCCGCGACGTGCCCGACCAGGCGGCGCTCGCGATGGCGCTGATCGAGAACATCCAGCGCGAGAACCTGAATCCCCTCGAGGAGGCGACCGGCATCCAGCGGCTGGTCGACGAGTTCCGGCTCACGCACGAACAGGCGGCCGAAGCGGTGGGGCGCTCGCGCGCGGCGGTGAGCAACCTGCTGCGTCTGCTGCGGCTGCCTCACGCCATCCAGGCCTACGTCGCGGAGGGGAAGCTCGACATGGGCCACGCGCGGGCGCTGCTCGCCGTCGAGGGCCACCAGCAGCTCGACCTCGCGCAGCGCGTGGTGGAGCGCGGGCTGTCGGTGCGCGAGACCGAAGCGCTGGTCAACGAGACCCTGCACCCCAAACTCCCCGCGCCGCGCCCGAAGGCCCGCACCAGCCGCGACATCCAACGTCTCGAGGAAGAGCTCGCCGAGACGCTCGGTACCGCGGTGGAGATCCGGCCCGGCAAGAAGGGCAGCGGCAAGATGGTGATCGGCTACATGAGCCTCGATCACCTCGATGACCTCATCGCGAAGCTCCGCGGCTGACGCGCGCCGCGGCTAGACCAGTTCCTTGAGCACCGCGGACCAGGCGGCGGCGAGGTTGTCGAGCGCGTAACCGCCGCCGCCGAAGGTCATCATCCGGCCGCCGCAGCGCCGGTCGGCGAGGCGCCGCAGGTCGCGCGCGGCGCGCGAATAGGCCGCCGTGGTGTAGGCGAGGTCGGCCAGCGGATCGCCGGCCATCGCATCCGCGCCGCATTGCAGGATGACGAACTCCGGCGCGTACCGGTCGAGGTGCGCGAGCGCGCGTTCCCACGCGGCGAAGAACTCGCGGTCGCCGGCGCCCGGGGCGAGCGGCACGTTCAGCTTCGTCCCTACGGCAAGCTCCTTGCCTGTTTCGTCGGCGTGGCCGGTGCCGGGGTAGAGCATCCGGCCGTCCTCGTGGATGTCCGCGACGATGAGGTCGGGATCGCGCTCGAAGGGATAGAACACGCCGTCGCCGTGGTGCACATCGATGTCGACGTAAGCGACGCGCTGCACGCCATGGACCTGGCGCAGGGTATCGATCACGCAGCCGATGTCGTTGAAGATGCAGAAGCCCGCGGCGCGCCCGCGCCGGGCGTGATGCAGTCCGCCGATCGGCTGGAACGTGCGCAGCGCGTCCCCCGACATCAGGCGTTCGACGCCATCGAGCGCCGCGCCGACGACGTTGGCGGCTGCGTCGAGCGCATGTGGAAACGCGGGCGTATCGCCGTAGTCGAAATAGCCGCTGCCCCGGGCGGCGCAGGCCTGCACCCACTCGTAGTGGCTGGGCTGGTGGAAGCGCTCGATCTCCGCGCGCATGGCCGGTCGGGGCGCCATCCAGGCGACGCGGCGGTCGAGGCCCTGTCGCGCCGCCTCCGCGAGAAATGCGCCTTGGCGGTCGATGCCCAGCGGATGTCCCGCGGGGAAGCCGTATGCGGCCAACGCCTCGCCGGCGTAGAGGAGGATCTCGTGCGCCATGCGTTCAGCATACGCCACCCGCCGCCGTGCACCTTGCTCGCGGTCGTGCGTTCAATCAGGATGGAACGGGGCAGGGCTGCGGCCGTCCAACCCATCGGGGTGAGCGCCTTGGTCGGTGCTCCGCGTCAAAAGGGTCCCGTGATGAATCGAACGATCGTGACCGCCGTCATCCTCGCCAGCGCAGGGCTGACCGCTCCGCGCTCGCACGCGCACGAAACCGGGCGGTTCATCGCCGGATCCGGTGCCGGCTTCGTGGTCGGGAGCCCCGTGGCACCCCGTCCTCCGGTGTACGGCTACGCGCCGCCGCCTGTCGCGTACGTGCCGCCTCCGGTTGGCTACGGGCCTCCGCCGATCGCTTACGTGCCTCCCCCGGTGGGCTACGTCCCGCCTCGGATTGCGTACCCGCCCGGGCCGGTCTACCGCTTCGGACCGCCCATGGGCTACCCGCCACCCCGGGTCCATCACGCGCCGCCCCTGGTGCACCCTCGGCCGCCCGTCGTGCTGCATCCGGCACCCGGGTTCTACACCCCCGCGCCGACCCACCTCCACCATCGTCCGAACTTCGGCCTTCGCGCCGGCTGGCGCTGACGCAGCGCGGCATCGCACGGGAGCGTCCGCAGCCGCGCGGCCTCCTGCTACGATTGCGCGACAAGCTGTTCAACGAGATTCCACACCAAGGAGGAGCGGCCGTGAAGGCGCCATCGTTCGCCTATGCCCGTCCGCGCTCAATCGCCGAAGCGTTCGACCTGCTCGACGCGCACGGCGACGGCGCGAAGATCCTCGCGGGCGGCCAGAGCCTGCTCGCCTCCCTCAACATGCGGCTGTCCTCGCCCGACATCCTCGTGGACATCACCGGCGTTCCGGGACTGGCGGGGATCCGCGTCGAAGGCAGCACCCTGCGCATCGGCGCACTGACGACCCACGCGGAGATCGAACGCTCCGCGGAGATCGCCACGCACCTGCCGCTGCTCGCGCAGGCCGTGCCCCACATCGCGCACGTGGCGATTCGCAATGTCGGCACGTTCGGGGGCAGCGTCGCGCTCGCCGATCCGGCTGCGGAGTATCCGGCGTGCGCGCTGGCGCTCGACGCCACCCTGGTGCTCGCGAGCCGCACGGGCGAGCGCCGGGTGGCGGCACGGGACTTCTTCCGCGGCTTGTACGACACGGCGCTGCAGCCAGGCGAGTTGCTCGTGGCCGGCGAATTCCCGTTGCGCCCGGGGTATCGCTCGGTGTTTCTCGAGCTCGCGCGCCGGCACGGCGACTACGCGATCGTGGGACTCGCGGCCCATGCGCGCGTCGACGGCGGAACGCTCGCCGACGCGCGTCTGGCGTTCCTGGGCGCCGGCGATCGGCCGATGCTCGCCCTCGAGGCCGCGAAGGCGGTGGAAGGCCGCGCACCCGACGCGGCGACAGTGAAGACCGCGCAGGACGCGATCGCGCGCGATCTCGACCCGCCGGCGGACCTGTACACCTCGTCCGCCACCAAGCTCCACCTGGCGCGCGTGCTGACCGGCCGCGCACTCGCCGCCCTCGTCGCCTGAGGCGTTCCCATGGATCACGTCATCGAAACGACCCTGACCGTGAACGGCACGTCCGTCACGCGGCGCATTCCCCCGCGCCAGCATCTCATCGACTTCCTGCGGGAGGAGCTCGGGCTCACCGGCGCGCACGTCGGCTGCGAGCACGGCGTGTGCGGCGCCTGCACCGTCCGCGTGGACGGCAAGATCGTGCGCGGCTGCCTGATGCTCGCCGTGCAGGCGGCCGGACGCACCGTGGACACCATCGAAGGGCTGTCCGATTCCGGCGAGATCGCCGACCTGCAGCGCGCGTTCCACGAGCACAACTCGCTGCAATGCGGCTTCTGCACGCCGGGCATGCTGATGGCCGCGCAGTCGCTCGCCAACGAGAGGCCCGAGGCGTCCCGCGACGAAATCCGCGAGTACCTCTCCGGGAACTACTGCCGCTGCACCGGCTACCAGGCGATCGTCGACGCCGTCGAGGAGGTGCTGGAGGCGCGTAAGGGCGGGGTGAAGGCATGAACGCCCGCGCCGAACTGCCGCTGCACGCGCCGGGTACCAAGACCGACACGGGCTACATCGGCCAGAGCGTCCCGCGCGCCAATGCGAAGCGCCTGCTGCAGGGCCGGGGCGCCTATGTGGACGATCTGCGCTTCCCGCGCCTTGCGCACGCCGTCTTCTTCCGCAGCCCGCATGCGCATGCGCGCATCAAGCGGCTGGACCTGTCCAAGGCGGCGCGTCAGCCGGGGGTGATCGCGTGCTTCGATGGCCGCGCGGTCGCCGAGTACTGCACGCCGTGGGTCGCGGTGCTCGGACACCTGAAGGGCATCAAGTCGCCGCCGCAGCACGCGGTCGCGATCGACCGGGCGTGCTGGCAGGGCGAGGCGGTCGCGGCAATCGTCGCGGAGACGCGCGTGCAGGCCGAGGACGCGCTGCAGCACGTCGAGGCCGAGTGGGAGGAGCTGCCGGTCGTCACCGACATGGAAGCGTCGCTGGCCGGCAAGGTGGTCATCCATCCCGACCTCGGCGACAACGTGTGCTTCAAGCGCGAGCTCGTCACCGAGAAGTTCGACGACGTCTGGAAGCAGGCGGACGTGGTGGTCGAGGAGACCTACGAGTTCGGCCGTCACACCGGCGTCTGCATGGAAGGCCGCTCGATCCTCGCCGACTACAACGCGGCGGAGCATTCGCTCACGGTCTATCACGCGACCCAGGCGCCGCACATGATGCAGGACATCTTCTCCAAGCACCTCAACATCCCGGAGTCGAGCGTCCGCGTGATCTGCAAGGACGTCGGCGGCTCCTACGGCATCAAGGTGCACGTCTATCCGGACGAGATGGCGACGGCCGCGCTCTCGGTGATGCTGCGCCGGCCGGTCAAGTTCGTCGCGGACCGCCTGGAGTCGTTCCTCACCGACATCCACGCGCGCGAGCACCGCGCCAGGGTGCGCCTCGCCTGCACCAGGGACGGGAAGATCCTTGCGTTCGACCTCGAGGACCTCACCGCGATCGGCCCGTACTCGGTGTACCCGCGCACCAGCGGCATCGAGGGCAACCAGGTGGTGAACCTGACCGGCGGCCCGTACTCGCACCGCGAGTACCGCGCGCAGATGCACGTGGTGTTCACGAACAAGAACGTGACCTGCCAGTACCGCGCCGTGGGGCATCCGATTGCCGTCGCACTCACCGAGGGCATCGTCGATCTCGCCGCGGAGAAGGTCGGGCTCGACCCGGTGGAGTTCCGGCGCCGCAATCTCATCCCCGACGACGCGTATCCGTACACCGCTGCGTCCGGCATCAAGTTCGAGAAGCTCTCCCATCAGCAGTCGCTCGAGAAGCTGCTCAAGCTGATGGACTACGACAAGCTGCGCGCCGAGCAGGCGGCGCTGCGCCAGCAGGGCATCCATCGCGGCATCGGCTTCGCCGCGATGATCGAGGTGACGAATCCGTCGCCTGCGTTCTACGGCGTCGGCGGCGCGCGCATCTCAGCGCAGGACGGCGCGACGTTGCGGCTCGACCCGCAGGGCGCGGTGTACGTGACCTGCAGCGTCACCGAGCAGGGCCAGGGGACCGAGGGCGTCTTCGCGCAGATCGCGGCGAGCGCCGTCGGCGTCACCATCGACAAGGTGCGCGTCGCGACCGGGGATACCGGCATCATGCCCTACGGTGGCGGCACCTGGGCCTCGCGCGGCGCCGGCATCGGCGGCGAGGCGGTGCTCCAGGCAGGGCGCGCCCTGCGCTCGAACATCCTCGACATCGCCGCGGCCATCCTGAACATGGACAAGGCCCAGCTGGACATCGTGAACAACGAAGTCGTGGACAAGCTCACGCTGGAGTCGAAGCTGCCGCTGTCCGAGCTCGGCCGCGTCGCCTACTTCCGGCCGGACACGCTGCCGATGAAGTTCCAGTCCGAGCTCACCGTGACGCGCCACTACACGCCGCGCGAGTACGGCTTCACCTTCACCAACGGCATCCAGGCGTCACTGGTGGAGGTCGACCCGGACACGGGCTTCGTGAAGCTCCTGAAGCACTGGTGCGTCGAGGATTGCGGGACCGTGATCAACCCGATGCTCGTGGACGAGCAGATCCGCGGCGGAGTGGTGCAGGGCATCGGCGCGGCGCTCTTCGAGGAATGCCTGTACGACGAGAACGGGCAGCTCCTGAACGGCAACATGGCCGATTACCTGGTGCCGATGTCGGGCGAGATGCCCGACATCGTGATCGGTCACGTCGAGACGCCGACCAGGACCTCGGAGCTGGGCGCGAAGGGCGCCGGCGAAGCGGGCACCGCGGGTGCGCCGGGTGCGGTGATGAACGCCATCAACGACGCACTGAAGCCGTTCCAGACCCGGGTGACCTCCCAACCGTTCACCCCCGAGAAGATCCTGAGAGCCCTCGGAAGGGTTTGAGAGGCAGACGGCGAGCCGCGCTCACGCGAAGCTTTTGCGAGCGAGGCGGTGGTCGGGGGGATTCACAAGGGGGGCGGTTCTCCCCCCTTGTGGCGTTGAAAGCCTTCGATCTGCTGAAAGCGCGTACCTCGGCGTCTTCACACGCCGAGGTAAAGCGACTTGACCAGATCGTTGTCCTGCAGCTCGTCGACGCTCTTGCCCTCGAAGACGATCTCTCCGTGGACGATGATGTAGCCGCGGTCGGCGATGCGGATGGCCTGCTGGAAGTTCTGCTCAGCCATCAGCACTGAGAGGCCCAGCCGCTCCTTCATGTCCTTGATGGTGGTGATCGTGTGCTGCACGAGCAGCGGCGAGAGACCCACCGAGGGCTCGTCCACCAGCAGGATGCGCGGTTCCGACATCAACGCGCGCGCGATGGCGAGCATCTGCTGCTGGCCGCCGCTCATGCTGCCGGCGAGCTGGACCCGGCGTTCCTTGAGCACCGGGAAGGAGCTGTAGGCGAACTCGAGGTTCTTGGCGATGTTCGCGCGCGCCGCATCGCGGAAAGCGCCGAGCAGCAGGTTCTCCTCGACGGTGAGCTTCGGGAAGAGGCGCCGGCCCTCCGGCACGATGGCAATGCCGAGGTTCACGATCTCCTGCGTGGGCAGCTTGCACAGGTCGAAGCGCCCGCCGTCGGTCTCCAGGATGATCTCGCCGCGCGTCGGCTTGACCATGCCCATGAGGCACTTCATCAGCGTGCTCTTGCCGTTGCCGTTGGTGCCGAGAAGGGCCACGGTCTCGCCCTCGCGCAGGTCGAGCGACACGCCATGCAGGGCGCGCACCGCTCCGTAGCCGGCGTCGATGTCGCGGATGGTGAGCTTATACGCCAAGGTAGGCCCTCTGCACTTCCGGGTTCGCCACCACCTCGGTCGGCGTGCCCTGACAGATGATCTTGCCGGCATCGAGGCAGACGACGCGCTGCGAAAAGCGCATGACCGCCTGCATGATGTGCTCGATCATGATGATGGTGATGCCCTGTTCGTTGAGGCGGAAGAGGATGGCGAGCACTTCGTCCACCTCGGACGTGGAGAGCCCGGCCATCGCCTCGTCGGACACCAGGAGCTTGGGGCGGGCCGCCATGGCCCGCGCGAGCTCGAGCTTGCGCAGGTCCACCTGGGTGAGCTGGCTCGCCTTGGTTTCCGCCTTGTCCGCCAGGCCCATGTCCTTGAGGACAGCCATCGCTTCGCCGGTCGTATCGGCGGTATGGAGCGATCCCCGATGGACTACGTACTCGAGGGGCACGATCAGGTTCTCGAGCACGCTCATCGAGGAGAAGGGCCGCGGGATCTGGAAGCTGCGGGCGATGCCGAGACGCGTCCGCTTGTAGGCGGGCAGCCGCGAGATCTCCTCGCCCTCGAACAGGATGGAGCCGTCGTCGTTGAACAGCGCGCCGGAGACGCAGTTGATCATCGTGGTCTTGCCGGAGCCGTTCGGCCCGATGAGGCCAAAACGCTCGCCCTGCATCACGTCCACGCTGACGTCGGAAAGCGCGGTGAAGCCGCCGAAGCGCTTGGTGACGCCGCGAATCTCGAGCAGCTTCGTCATTTCCCGCTCCCCGCGCGACCCCGCAGCTTCGCCCAGAGGCCGAGGATCCCCTCCGGTGCCAGCACCACGAAGACCACCAGCAGGACGCCGACGACGAGGACGTTGAGCTCCGAAGAGATGGTCACCGTCACCACCTGCTGCACCGTCGCGAGCAGAAGCGCGCCGATGACCGGGCCGATCCAGTGCGCCATGCCGCCGATGATCGGCATCGCCAACGCATTGACGGCATAGTTGAGGTTGAACGCCGACACCGGCTCGATGAACGACAGGTATTGCGCGAACGGGGCGCCCGCCGCACCCATGAGAGCCCCCGAGAGGGTCGCGGCGATCAGCTTGAGGTGCAAGGTCGGCACCCCGGAACATTCGGCGGCCCCCTCGTTGTCCCGGATGGCGCGCAGACCGCGCCCCAGCCAGGAGGTCTGCACGTACCGTGCGCACGCGACCGCAATGACCGCGATGATGCCCATCACGAAGAAGAGCCACTGCATGTAGCTGTCGAAGTGGAAGGGCGCTTCCGTCGGGCGCAGGATCGGCAGGCCCTTGGCCCCGCCGACGTAGGACCAGTTGATCACGGCGGTCTCGAGGATGATCGTGATGGCGATGGTCGCGATGGAGAAGAAGATGCCGCGCAGGCGCAGGGTGAGCAGACCGACGCCGAAGCCGAGCAGCCCGGACGCGGCGGCGCCGGCGAGGATCTGCAGCGGCAGCGGCAGATTGACCGCCTTGAAGAGCGCCACCGCGGTATAGGCGCCGACCGCGAAGAAGGCGGCCGAGCCGAAGTTCACGTAGCCGGCGAAGCCGCCCAGGATGTTCCAGGCGGTGGCCAGCACGACGAACTGCAGCACCACGTAGCCCGCGAAGAAGTAGTACTCGTTGGTGATGACGAGCGGCGCGGCCGCCAGCAGGGCGAGCACGACCAGGGCGCCGAGAAGGAAGGTCTTCATGGCGCTAGCGTCCGAACAGGCCGGCAGGTCGCACGCCCAGCACGACGAGCAGGATGCCGAAGGCGACGGCAGGGGCCCACGCGGCACCGAACGAGGAGAGCACGATCGATTCCGCGATGCCGAGAATCAGCCCCGCCACGACGGTGCCGCTCATGCTCCCCAGGCCGGCGAGCACGACCACGCAGAACGCGCGGCCGATGTAGAGCCGGCCGAGGCTCGGTTCGACGGGGCCGACGATGATCAGCAGGGCTCCGGCGATGGCGCAAGTGGCGGTGGCGAGCCCGAAGGCGAAGCGCTTGATCTTCACCGGGTCGGCGCCCATCAGCCGCAGCGCGCCCTCGTCCTGCGCCACCGCCTTGATCGCGCGCCCGGTGAACGTCCTGGAGAGGTAGACCGTGAGGACCGCGGTCAGGATCACGGCGACGCCGAACGCGACGAGCATCCGGTTGGGGATGCGCATGTCGCCGATCCGCGTGCTGGTACCGACGTAGGCAGCTTCGACCAGGCGCTGGTCGACGCCGAACGCGACGATCAGCCCGACCTCGACGATGAACGCCACGCCGAAGAAGAACGCGATGCCGCGCAGCCCCTGGTCGGTTCCGCGCTTTTCGAACGTCGCGTAGTAGAACTGGTAGACCAGCAGCCCGAACACGAAGAACAGCGGCATCATGAGCAGCCCCGCGAGAAGCGGATCGAGGCCCTGCTGCCCGAGCATGTAGGTCAGGAACGCGCCCAGCACCAGGAACGATGGGTGCGCGATGTGCGGGACATCGAGCAGGCCGAACGCGATGGAGAGGCCCAGGCTGACCGCGGCATAGAAGCAGCCGAGCAGGGCCCCGGAGACGACGGCTTCGAAGAGGAGTTCGAGATCCAAGATCGAATTTTTCTTCGTTCGTTGACGCGAAAGGGCACGCAGCGCGGCCGGGCATGAGCCCGGCCGCTCGCCTCGTGCTGAAGCGGGTACTACTTGCGGAGCTTGTCGAAGGGGACGACGTTTCCGGTCTGGAGCTTGGCCGGGGCGATGATCGGCTGCACGCCCTGCTTGCGGAACTGGTCCACGTTCTTGTCGACCACGCCGGTGAACTGCACCATCGGCAGCCGCGGCGTCGCCCACTCGCCCACCGCGTCGTAGCGGACGTTGCCGACGATGGTCTTCATCTCGTTCTTGCGGATGTAGTCGGCGAGCGCCTTGTGGTCGAGGCTCTTGGTCGCGGTGACCGCCTGCTCCAGCATCTGCCCGATGGCGTAGTTGTACGGCGGCAGATAGAAGCCCAGCGGGTCGACCTTCTCCTGGATCGCGCGCTGCTGATAGCGCTTCAGGAAGTCGGCGATGCCCGGGAAGTCCATGGTCTTCTCGGGCACGTAGCTGTGGAAGTTCACGAAGCCGTTCAGGCTGGAGCCGAGGGACTCCATGATCGGGGTGAACTGCAGGCCGACCATCCCGCCGCCGATCAGCTTCACTGAGCTGCCGAGGCCGATCTCGTTGACCGCACGCACCAGGGCCGCCGACTCGGACGGATAGGAGGCGACGAAGACGATGTCCGGCTTCGCGCTGCGCACGGCGCGGATCATCGACGAGAAGTCGACCGTGTTCGGCGGGTAGTTCTGGTCATAGACGGTCTGGAAGCCCATGGCCTTGGCGATCGTGCGTGCGCCGGTCGCGAGGTTCTGTGCGAACTCGGCGTCGGCGGCGAGGAAGGCGATCGTCTTGCCGCCCAGGGCCTTGCCGGCCTCGAGGAACGTGCCGCCCCACGCCACTGCGCCGGCCCCCCAGGGCGCGTTGTTGAACCACTTGTCGTGCTTGATCTTCGCGTTCGCGTCGAACGAGAAGTTGCCCATGAGCAGCAGGTCCCGCTGCTTCACCAGCGGCATGATCGGCGCGGTCGGATTGGTGCCGTACGGGGCCACCAGCAGGTCGACCTTGTCCACGTCGAGCAACTTCGTGTAGATGCCTGGAGTCGTCGCCGGGTTGGACTGGTCGTCGTACGCGATCAGCTCGACCTTGCGCCCCAGGAGCCCGCCCTTCGCGTTCACGTCGTCGACCCACATCTGCAGGCCGAGCAGCGCGGCCTTGCCGCCGCCGCCTAACGGACCGGTCTGTGCGATGCCGATGCCAACCTTGATCGGCTGGCCCTGCGCCGCGGCCGGGCCGGAGACTCCGATGGCCGCTGCGGCGACAAGCGCGCCGGCGCCTGCCAATAGCTTCCTCCTGCTCTGCTGCATGGTGCTCCTCCTAGGGGTTGACCTGACTGGATGCCGCCTTCTGTTGCTGTCGCCGGGGGAGGCGGGCGTGCGGCAATGCTTCGCAACGGTAGCACGATGCATTGCATCTGCGCATTGATTTCAGGACCCGCCGGCAGGGGCACCGCCGCTTCGTTGCAGCGCACGATTGACGCCGTGCACCAAGTGCCACTAATACGAACCTTCCCTGGCGATCCGGAATGAGCAGGAGAAGGCGATGAGCGACTGGAAGGACGTGCGGGTCTGGACCCGCGACGAGATGATGAAGCGCGTGGCGCGGTTCAAGGACCTCAAGGGCTCCGACGGCGGGCTGCCCGACAGTGACGTTCCGGAGTGCCACCGGACGCTGTTCGCGGTGATCGGTTTCCAGCCGCCTGCCGCCGCGAACGAGGCGACGACCTCGCCGGTGGGCGACGATGCTTCGGCCATGCCCGCCATCCCGATTCAGGAAGGCTTCAACCTCGGCTACTGCAAGGCGAAACCCGGCAAGGGCCCGCTGATGCACAACCACGACACGAACGAGACCTTCATCCCGATGACGGGCAAGTGGCGCTGCGAATGGAACGAGGGCGACGCGATCGAAGGCATCGACCTCGATCCCTTCGACGTGATCTCGTTCCCGGTCGGCGTCGCGCGCCGCTTCATGAACGTCACCTACGATGAGCCGGACAAGGAGCATCTGCTGATGTTCGTGATCGGCGGCAATCAGCCGCAGGCTGAGTTCACCCCGCTCGCGATGAAGCGGGTCGAGGCGTGGCAGGGCGAGAAGAAGAAGTCCGCCTGACTGCGGTCGGGGCGCCGGCCAGCGGCGCCCCCGCAGCCGCTTCAGCTCGGCAGCTCGGAGGCCATCAGCTCCGGCGTGATGCCGTGCTCGAGGGCCTCGGTGTTGGCGAAGTTGAGCTCGATCTTCACGCCATTGGGGTCGAGCAGGAAGAGCTGGTACAGGCCCTGGTCGCTCACCATGCGCTGGGTGAACTTCACGCCTTCGCGCTTCAGGTGGTCGATCATCTGCGGCAGTCCGCTGCAGCGGAAGGCGACGTGGTCCACCACGCCGCTGCCGTGCACCGCCTCGGATTGCTGGCCGAGGTACTTCTTGCGGTTCTCGGACGTGTTGGCGCCGCCCTGGGTGAGGTGCAGCACGTCGCGGTCGCCGAGATAGAGCCAGACGACCGGGAACTTGAAGTCGGGATGCCAGCCCTCCTGCATGCCGAGGACGCGGACGTACCAGTCGCGGGTGGCCTCGATGTCGGCGGACTGGATGAGGAAATGCTCGAGGTGGTTCAGCGGCACGGACCTTCCTCCTGTCGGCCGCGCGGCCCGGTCGGCGCCGGACCGCGCGGATGTATGATCAGACGACCTTGACGGTGATGGAGCCGACGCCGTCCACCCAGCCCTTCATCGTGTCGCCCTTCACCACCGGGCCGACCCCCGCCGGGGTGCCGGTCATGATGAGATCGCCGGGCAGCAGCGTGAACAGCGTGGAGAGATAGGCGATCATCTCCGGGACGTTCCAGATGAGGTCGCCGAGGTCGCCCTTCTGCTTCACCTGCCCGTTCACCTCGAGCACGATGGCGCCCTTGCTCGGGTGGCCGATCTTGGCCGCCGGCACCAGCGCGGAACAGGGCGCGGACGCGTCGAACGCCTTGCCGGTGTCCCAGGGGCGGCCCATCTTCTTCGCCTCGCCCTGCAGGTCGCGGCGGGTCATGTCGAGGCCCACGCCGTAGCCGTAAACGTGCTCGAGCGCCTTCGCCTCGGGGATGTTCGCGCCGCCCTTGCCGATCGCGACCACGAGCTCCATCTCGTGGTGCACGTCCTTGGTCTGCGCGGGATAGGGAAACACGCCGTCGGTCACGACGGCACTGGCGGGCTTCATGAAGAAGAACGGCGGCTCGCGCGTGGGGTCGTGGCCCATCTCGCGGGCGTGGTCGGCATAGTTGCGGCCAACGCAGAAGATGCGCGCGACCGGGAAGCGGGCGTTGGTGCCCTCGACCGCCAGCGTGGGAACCGCGGCGGGCTGGATGACGTACTCCATGAATCGCTCCTGAGTGGGGTGGTAGGGGGTCGGTGCTAGCGCGGCGTCGCGTCGCCGCCCTCGACGATCACATTTTCCACGATCCCCGCCCCGCCGCGGCGGTGGGCCGACGCGGCCTGGTATTCGGGGGACTCGAAGCAGGCGACCGCCTGCTCCATGGTCGGGAATTCGATGACGATGAAGCGGTGGAAGGTGTCCGGGCCTTCCATGATCCGGTACTTGCCGCCGCGGGCAAGGACCTTGCCCTGGTACTTGGCGATGATGGCGGGCACCTGGTCGGTGTACTTCTTGTACTCGACGGGGTCGTTGATCTTGGAGCGGGCGAGCCAGTAGGCGGGCATGTCTTTCCTCTTTACTTGGCGGAGAACGCGACCTCGGGCAGCCAGGTAGCGATTTGCGGGAAGAGCGCGATCGAGAGGATCACCGCGATCAGCGCCATCCAGTACGGCACGGCGGCACGGAAGATCTCCCCGACCGATGCCCCTTCGTATGGCAAGGCCGCGCGCACCGTGAACACCAGGATGCCGAACGGCGGCGTCAGCAGGCCGGTCTCGATGGCGAGGATGCCGAGGATCGCGAAGGCGAGCGGATCGAAGCCCGCGGCCTGCGCGATCGGCGCAAAGACGGGCACGGTGAGCAGGATGATCGAGATCGAGTCGATGATGCAGCCGAGGATGAACCACACCAGCACCATCAGCGCGAGGATCATGTAGGGCGAGAGGCCGGCGCCGAGGATCAGATCCTGCACCGCCTTGGTCACCCCGGTCATCGACAGCACGCGCGAGTACAGCTGCGCGGTGAAGAGCAGGATGAGGAGCGGCCCCGACGTCCGGCCGACGAGGATGACGACCTCGACGATCTCCTTCCAGCGCACGCCCTTCACCAGCGCGAGGACCAGCGCCGCGGCTGCGCCCACGCCGGCGCCTTCGGTCGGCGTGAAGGCGCCGAGCCAGATGCCGGACAGCACGCCCACGACCAGGCCGATCACCAGCAGCGTGCCCCACAACGCGCCGAGCGTGTCGACCGCGGGTGGCGTGCCGTTCGGCGCTTCGGCCGCTCCGCCCGCGCCGGCGACGGCGCGCCTGCCTTCGCCCACCATCTCGGGCCGCGTGTACGACACCCACATGATGTACATGATGTAGAAGGCGACCAGGAGGAAGCCCGGCAGGACGCCGGCGAGGAACAGCTTGCCGATCGACTCCTCCGTGAGCACGCCCCAGACGATCATGAGCACACTCGGCGGAATGAGCATGCCGAGACAGGCGCTGCCGGCGATGCAGCCCAGCGAGAAGCCGCGGTCGTAGCCGTGGCGCTTCATCTCCGGATAGGCGATGCGCGAGAACGCGGCCGCGGCGGCGATCGACACGCCGGAGACGAAGGCGAAGATCGCGTTGGCGAGCACTGTCGTCACCGCAAGGCGGCCGCGCACGAAGCCCGTCATGCGGTTCACGAGCGCGAACATGTCGCGCGCAGCGCCGCATTTGGCCAGGAACTCGCCCATGAGCATGAACAGCGGAATGACCGCAAAGACGTAGTCGCGCAGCGCCTCGTAGGCGGTGTTGCCCACGAAGTTGCGCGCCACCTCGATGTCGTCGGTCATCAGGTAGATGCCGAGGACGGAGGTGACGCCGAGCGCGATGGCGATGTGCACGCCGGCGAAGACGACGACGAGCAGCGAGACGACGAGGATGACGAGGTCGGCGGAATCGAACACGGCCGGTGGCCTTCCGTTTCTTCTTCTGGCGCTGCTCAGGTCAGCGCCGGCGGCGGGGGCGGCGGCTGGTTGCGCAGCGCGGCCTGGACGCTGGAGGCGGCCATGAGCAGGTAGTTGAGCGTGCCGAGGCCGCAGCCGATGACCACCATGAAGCGCGCCGGCCAGGCGGGCACGCGCAGCGCGCCTTCGCCTTCGAACTCGCCCTCGGTCCAGGCGGTCCACGCGCCTTCGTAGCTGCCCCAGACGATGAACAGCAGGAACGCGGCGCCCAGCAGCGCGCCGGCGGCCGCCACGCACGACTGCAGGCGCGGCGGGAAGTGCTGGGTGACGAAATCGACGTGAATCATGCCGCCGCTGCGGATCGCGTACGGCGCCTGCATGAAGCAGATCAGCACGATCGCCGACGAGACGAGCTCCGGCGTGCCCTTCACCGGGCTGTTGAACACGACACGGCCGACCACGTCGGCGACCACCAGGAACGACAGCAGGAGCCCGAGCGTCGCGGCGAAGACCAGCAGCGACTTCGACGTCCAGTTGGAGAACCGAGCGAGCATTGCGTTGCCTCGGGCGGACGGGGCGGCTCGAAGAACCGCCCCGTCGCGTCGCGTCACTTGATCTCGTAGCGCACCGGCCACTTGTGGCCGAGCTTCTCGGCTTCCTGGAGCGTGAGCTTCAGCACCTGGCTGGCCGGCAGGCCGGCCTTGTCGAGCTCCGTCGCCTTCTCCTGCGGCCAGCCCTTCAGCGCGTTGGCCCAGTCGACCTTCACGGCGTCGGGCACGGCGGCCACCTTCACGCCGAAGCCGCGCAGCTGGTCGAGCTGCTTGGGATAGTTCTCCTCGTTCACGCTCCCGGTCCTAGCTTCGTACTCGCGCGCGACCTCGGCGATGATCTGCTGCACGTCCTTCGGCAGCTTGTTCCAGCGGTTCTTGTTGATGGTGAGGCCGTGCCAGGTGATCGCGCCGAAACCGACCTCGGTGTAGAACTTGCCCACCTCGTACAGCTTGAAGTTGACCCACCCGGACGGGAACATGATCCAGCCGTTGTACACGCCGGTCTGCATCGACGTGTAGGCCTCGGGGAGCGACGACTGGACCGGCGTGGCGCCGGCGAACTCCAGCCACTTCAGGTTGAGGCCGGCGCCCGCGAGCTTCTGGCCCTTGAGGTCACTGACCTTGTTCCACTCGAAGTTGGTGCCGAGGTTGTAGCCGTTGTCGGCGATGAGGGCGAGGAGGCGTTGGTTGAACTTGTCCTCGAACACCTTCGACATGTAGGGCACCTTGTCGTACACGGCGCGAGCGAGCTTCACGCTCTTGTCGGGGCTCATGGTGCCGAAGGGCAGCATCACCTGGAACGCGTGCAGCGGCAGGTTGGACGGCTCGAAGCAGAAGCAGTAGCCGCCGATGTCGATGATGCCCGACTGCACGCCCTCGAGCGTGTCGGCGACCTTCACCATCGAGCCGCCGTAGCCTTCCACGAACTCCACGGTGTGCTTGGTGCGCTCCTTCACCCGCTTGGTGACCTCGGGTACGAAGAAGTTCTGCATGAGGTTGACGTAGGTGTTCACCGCCGGGTGGCCGGAGGCGATCCGCAGCTTGATGTCCTCGGCGGCGGCGGGCGCGGCGACGAGGGCGGCGGTGGAAAGGGAAAGCGCGGCCAGCGCCGCGCGGGCGTAGCGATGCATGTGGGTCTCCTTTGGTGTCGGGCGGTGCGTACGGCTCGTTCTTCTGCGGCTGTGATATTCCAGCGGTGCAGAACTCAAGTCAAGCCTCGCCGTGGCTTTCGGCGCCTGCCGCAGTGCAGTAGCACGACTCGGCATGACCGCCATACCGCGCTGATATACTGCGCGCCCGTCAAAACCGGCATCATTCGCATCCAGAAATGCGAGCCCCCTCCCGCAAAGCGCCGCTGATGCGCGACGACGTGTACGAGCGCATCCGCGACGACATCCTCTCCTGCGCGCTGCAGCCCGGGTCGCCGGTTCACGAGCAGACGCTCGCGCAGCGGTTCCAGGTGAGCAAGTCGCCGATCCGCGACGCGCTGTTGCGCCTGCAGGAGCAGAACCTGGTCGACGTGCTGCCGCGCAAGGGCTACCGGGTGCGGCCGATCTCGCTTGCCGATGCGATCGAGATGTACGAGCTGCGGCTCATGTACGAGCGCGAATGCGCCCTGCGCGCCATCGACCACGCGAGCGACGCGGCGCTGGCGGCGCTGGACGAGTTCCGCACGGGACCGCGCGGCCGCGACATGGGGAAGTGGATCGCCTACAACCGGCGATTCCATCTTGCCGTTGCGGCGGCGTGCGGGAATGCCCGCCTCGAGCGCGCCGCCACCGAGACCATCGAGCAGTTCGACCGGCTCACCTACGTGGGCGTGAACAGCGCCGTGACGCCGGCGGGCGTGCAGAAGTTCGCGGACGAGCACGGCGCGATCATCGACGCCCTCCAGCGCCGCGACCGCCGCCGCGCGGGCGCGCTGATCCGCGAACACATCGAGGCGTCGCGCAAGCGCACGCTCGCCTCGCTCGCCAATCCCGTCATCGTCCCCTGATCTTCGGGGACGCACCATCACCAGGAGGAAGTGAACATGACCACCACGGCACGCGTTGTCCGCTTCGCCCAGCCGGGCGGACCGGAGGTGCTCAAGCAGGAGAGCCTCGAACTCGCCGATCCCGGTCCGGGCGAAGTGCAGATCCGCCAGTCCGCCATCGGCCTCAACTACATGGACGTGTACCTGCGCTCCGGCATGTATCCCGCACCGCTGCCGAGCGGCGTCGGCGGCGAGGCCGCCGGCGTGATCGCGAAGATCGGCGCGGAGGTGCGCGGCTTCCAGGAGGGCGATCGCGTCTGCTACTACGGGGGGCCGAGCATGGCGTACGCGAGCGCCCGCAACATCCCCGCGAAGCACGTGCTCAAGCTGCCAGCGGGCGTCACCGAGGAGATGGCGGCCGCCTGCCTGCTGAAGGGCATGACGGTCGAGTACCTCATGCAGCGCTGCTACCCGGTGAAGGCGGGGCAGTTCGTGCTCTTCTATGCGGCCTCGGGCGGCGTCGGCCTGCTCGCGGGGCAGTGGGGCAAGCACCTCGGCGCACGCATGATCGGGGTGGCCGGCGGCGCGGAAAAGTGCGAGCTCGCGCGCGACAACGGCTACGAGTTCGTCATCGACCGCACGAAGGAAGACATCGCCAAGCGGGTGAAGGAGATCACCGGCGGGGCGGGCGTGCCGGTGGCCTACGATTCGGTGGGCAAGGCCACGTTCGAGGCCACCCTGAACAGTCTCGCGCCGCGCGGCTACTTCGTCTCCTTCGGGGCCACCACCGGCGCGCCGCCGGCCGTCGAGCCGGCGCTGCTGCAGAAGATGGGTTCCCTCTACTTCACGCGGCCGACGCTCGTCACCTACACCGCGTCGCGCGCCGAGCTCGAAGCGAGCGCCGGCGCGGTGTTCGACCTGATCGCGAAAGGCGTGCTCAAGCTCGCCATCAACCAGCGCTATCCGCTCGCCGAGGCCGCGCGCGCGCACGCCGACCTCGAGGCCGGCCGCACCATCGGCTCGAGCGTCCTGGTGCCGTGATGGCGACGAAGGGAGGGAAGGACAACGCCGCCCCGCACGTCGGGGTGATCGGCCTCGGCATCATGGGCTCCGCCATGGCGTCCAACATGCTGAAGGCCGGCTTCCGCGTGACGGGCTTCGACGTCGTGCCGGCGGCGCGCACCGTGCTGGCGAAGGAAGGCGGCCGGGCCGCGCGGTCCGCAGGCGAGGTCGCGCGCGCGGCGCCGATCGTCATCACGTCGCTGCCGACCGCGGCGGCGGTCGAGTCGGTGGCCGCCGAGATCGCGGCGACGAAGCGCCGGGGCCTCATCGTCGTGGAAACCAGCACGATGCCGCTGGAGACCAAGGAACGCGCCCGCGCGATCCTCGCGAAGGCCGGTATCACGCTGATGGACTGCCCGCTGTCGGGTACCGGCGCACAGGCGCGCGCGAAGGATCTGCTCGTGTATGCGAGCGGCCCGAAAGCGGCGTTCGATCAATGCGCGGCGATCTTTCCCGGCTTCTCGCGGGGCCACTACTACCTGGGGGTGTTCGGCAACGGCTCGAAGATGAAGTACGTGGCCAACCATCTCGTCGCGATCCACAACGTCGCGGCGGGCGAGGCGATGACCCTGGCGGCGAAGGCGGGCCTCGACCTGCAGCAGGTGCTGGACGTGGTGGCGGGCGGCGCGGGCGGCTCGCGCATGCTGCAGGTCCGCGGCCCGATGATGGTGGCCAACGACTACTCGGACGCCACGATGAAGGTGGAGGTGTGGCAGAAGGACATGCACATCATCGGCGAGTTCGCCACGCAGCTCGACTGCCCGGTGCCGCTGTTCGCGGCGAGCGCGCCGATCTACACCGCCGCGATGGCCTCGGGCCTCGCCAAGCAGGACACCGCCGCGGTCTGCGCGGTCCTGGAAAGCATGGCCGGCGTGACCCGGAAACCGGCGCGGAAGCGCGCGAAGAAGTAGAAGTAGAAAAGAAGAAAGAAGAAGTAGAAGAGAAAGAGGGGCCGCGGTCGGCCCCTTCGGGGGATTTACAAGGGGAGGTCTCCCCTTGTTGGTACGAAAGCGCCTGCAACATCAAGGTCGAGTAGCTCCGCTACTCGACCTTGATGTTGGCGTCCTTGATCACCTTCGCGTAGAGGTCGACCTCGCCCTGAACGAAGCTCGCCATCTGCTCCGGCGTGCTCGAGAGCGGCTCGACGCCCAGCGCGGCGAACTTCTCCTTCACGTCGGGCATCGCCAGCACCTTGACGAGGTCGGCGTTGAGCTTGTCGATCACGGGCTTGGGCGTTCCGGCCGGAACGAGCACGCCCCACCAGTTCACCGCGACGAGGTTGGGGAAGCCCTGCTCCACCATCGTCGGGATCTCGGGGGACAGCGGCGAGCGGTCCTTGCTGGTGACCGCGAGCGCGCGCAGCTTGCCGGCGCGGATGTGCTGCATGACCGGCAGCGCGTCGGAGAAGATCATCTGCACCTGGCCCGCGAGCAGGTCCTGCACCGCCAGGACGCCGCCCTTGTAGGGCACCTGCACGATGTCGATGGACGCCTGCTTCTTGAACATCTCGCCGATCAGGTGCGACATGCTGCCCGGCCCGCTGGTGCCGAAATTGATCTTCCCGGGCTCCTTCTTCGCGGCAGCCACGAGCTCCGAGACGTTCTTGATCGGCGAATTCGCGTTGACGACCAGGATCTGCGGGCCGGTGCAGACCATGGAGACCGCGTGGAAGTCCTTGCGGATGTCGTACGGCACCTTGGACAGGAGCGGATTGGTGGCGACCGGGCCGAAGTTGCCGATCACGAAGGAATAGCCGTCGGCGGGCTGCTTCGCGGCGTAGTCCATGCCGATCGAGCCCGCCGCACCCGACTTGTTCTCGACCAGCACCTGCTGGCCCCACATCTCGCTCAGCTTCTGCGCGAGGATCCGCCCCATCAGGTCCGAGCTTCCGCCGGGGGGATAGGTGACGATCATGCGAACCGGCTTCGAGGGGTAGTTCTGCGCCTGCGCCTGGCCGAAACCGGCGACGGCGAGCAATGCGGCAGCCGCAAGGGCAGCGACCTTGAGCTTCATTCATTCCTCCTGGGGTGGATGGGCGCCGTTCTGCGACGGACGACGGATGATCCTAGCGCAGCGTGCGCCGCACAAGCAATGCTTGTTGATCACCTGCTCATGTACCGCGCGATGCGTTAAAGTCGGGCTTCCGTCGAGCCATTGCGATTCACCATGAACAAGGTTGCCGCCCCCTCCCCCGCCACCCGCCCCGAGCAGACGCTCGCCTGGAACATGACCCTGCTCGCGCAGCACGAGCTGCAGGGCTTCGGCGGGCTCGGCGAGGGCATCTCGATGCAGCAGACGCGTGACGGTCGCCGCATCCTGTGGCTCGCGCACGAGTCCGCACCGAAGAACTTCACCGGCGTGGACGTGACCGATCCGCGCAAGCCCAAGGTGGTGGTGCAGACCGACCTGCCGCACGCGAAGATGCGCTCCAACTCGCTCGACGTGGTCGGCGACGTGATGGCGGTGGCCTACCAGACCAGCGGCGTCAACATCCAGCCGGCGGGCTTCGATCTCTTCGACGTCTCGGTGCCCGAAAGTCCGAAGCGCATCGCCCACTTCGACGCCTCGGGCCCGTATTCGCGCGGCGTGCACGCGCTCTGGTTCGTCGACGGCGAGACGATCCACATGGCGTCGGGCGCGCCCGACTTCGAGCCCACCAATCCGAAGGACGACCAGTTCTACCGCATGGTGGACGTGCGCAATCCGTCCAAGCCGACCGAGCTGGGCCGCTGGTGGTATCCCGGCACCCGCAAGGGCGACGACGCGCCGCCGCCGAAGCGCCTGCCCGCGCAGTTCGACATGGGCTACCGCGCCCACAACACCAACGTGTTTCCGCAGCGGCCCGACCGCGCGTACGTGGGCTACATCGACGGCGGCGCCTGGGTGCTCGACATCTCCGACCGGTCGCGCCCGAAGCCGGTCGCCTCGTGGCAGTACTCGCCGCCGTTCAACGGCTTCACCCACACGGTGCTGCCGCTCTTCAGCAAGGACCTCCTCATCGTCAGCGACGAGTGCGTGCTGGACGACGGGGCCGACTGGCCGAAGCTCGTGTGGGTCCTCGACAATCGCGTGGAGACCAACCCGGTCCCCATCGGCACCTTCCCGGCGCCGCCCTACGACGGTTTCGCCAAGCGCGGCGGGCGTTTCGGGGCGCACAACCTGCACGAGAACCTGCCGGTGCCCACGTCCTGGCGCTCCGAGGACATCATCGTCGGCACCTTCTTCAATGCGGGGGTGCGCGCGTACGACGTGTCGAACCCGTTCCAGGTGAAGGAAATCGCCTACTTCGTGCCGGGGGCGCCGAAGCTCTCCCCGGTCGGCGCGATCCAGCTCAACGACTGCTACGTGGACGACCGCGGCCTGGTGTTCACCGTCGATCGCTTCGTCGGCGGCCTGTACGTGCTGGAGATGAACGTCTAGCGGAGCGGCCCGCCGTGGCGCGCGACCCGCTCGCCGGCAAGCTGCCGGTCACCGTCCTCACCGGCTTCCTGGGCAGCGGCAAGACGACCCTGCTCAAGCACCTGCTGACGCATCCGGGCATGGATCGCGCGGCGCTGGTGATCAACGAGCTCGGCGAGGTCGGCATCGACCACGACCTCATGCAGGTGTCGTCGGAGCAGATGACGCTGCTCTCCAACGGCTGCCTCTGCTGCACCGTGCGCACCGACCTGCAGGAGACGCTGCGGGAGCTCTTCACCCGGCGCCGTCTCGGGCAGGTGATCGACTTCGACCGCGTCTTCGTCGAGACCACCGGGCTGGCCGACCCCGCGCCGGTGCTGCAGACGCTGGCCACCGATACGCTGCTCTCCGACCACTACCGCCTGGACTGCGTCGCGACGCTGGTCGACGCGGTGAACGGCATGATGCAGCTCGACACCCAGCCCGAAGCGGTGAAGCAGGCGGCGGTCGCCGACCGTCTGCTGCTCACCAAGACCGATCTTGCCGACGCGGCGGCCGTCGCCGCGCTGCAGGAAAGACTGCGCGCCCTGAACCCGCACGCGGAGTTCATGACGGTTACGCATGGCGTGGTCGATCCGGCCGCCCTGACCGACGTCGGCCTGCGCAATGCGCGTCCCGATGCCGCACGCGTGTCGCGCTGGCTCGGCGCGACCGGCGAAGGCAGCGGCTATCTCGGCCAGCGCCTCGCGCCCGGGGTCCGGCACGACCCGGCGATCAAGTCGTTCGCGCTGGTGTTCGATCAGCCGTTCGCCTGGGACACCTTCAGCGCCGCGCTCGACCTCGCGGCGCGCATGCGCGGTCCCGACCTGCTGCGGGTGAAGGGCCTGGTCAACGTGGCCGGCGAAAAGGGCCCGGTGGTGGTCCAGGCGGTGCAGCACATCTTCCACCCCACCGTCACGCTGGACGCGTGGCCGAGCGACGACCACCGCACGCGGCTCGTGTTCATCACCCGCAACATAGCGCGGGAGACCGTCGAGCAGCTCTTCGCGGCAGTGGGCGCGCTGCGGAGCTAGCGCAGGGCCCCGCGGGCGGCGCGGCCCCGCTCGAGACCGGTCAGGCGGCGGCGGCGGCCTTCGGCGCCGACTTGGCGATTGCAGCGTTCACGCGCGGCATCACCTCCTCGGCCATGAGCTGCATCGAGCGCTTGCCGAGCGCGGGATCGACCCAGTCGTGGCACGGGTAGTACAGCGTGCCGAAGTCGCCCACCTGCTCGCGGAACGCGAGGATCTGGTCCACCACGCTGTTCACCGAGCCGGCGAACACCAGCTTGTTGGTGATCTCCTCGACCGTCGGATCCGGGTGGCTCTGGTCGAGCTTGAAGAGATTCGACCGGCCGCCCCACACCAGCTTGCGCAGCAGCTGCTTGAAGTAGAAATGGTACGGGCCCTCGGCACCGTAGCCGTAGCGCTTCGCCACCTTGTCGTCGTCGGCGACGAAGATGCTCTTCGCCACGCGCCAGTCGTTCGGCGTCGGCTCGGCGCCGACCGCCTTGCGCCCGTCGACGTACTTCGGCCAGTGCGAGGCGACCCACTCGGGCAGCAGGAAGTTCGCCGAGATCGGCATCCAGCCGCGCTTCGCCGCCTCGGTGACGCCCTTGGAATGGGGCGCGACGGCGGTGACCACGATCGGCGGATGCGGCTTCTGATACGGCTTCAGGATGATGCCCTGGCCGATCTCGGGAATCATCGTGTTCGCCGTCGTCACGTTGAAGTACTTGCCCTCGAGGTTGTACGGCGCGTCGCGCTTCCAGATCTCGAGGACCATGTTGATGCCCTCCAGGAACATCTCCTGGCGGTCCTTCTTGTAGTTCCCAAACACCTCCGCATCCGACATCAGGCCGCCCGGGCTGATGCCCATGATGAAGCGGCCCTTGAGGATGTGGTCGAGCATCGCGACCTGGGAGGCGATCGCCGCCGGGTGCGAGTTGGGCACGTTGACCGTGCCCGACCCGAGGACGATCTGCTTGGTCTCCGCCGCCACGCTCGCGAGGAACATCAGGCACGAGGTGACGTTCTCGGCGAGGTCGGTGACGTGCTCGCCGACCAGCGCCTCGCAGTAGCCCAGCTTGTCGGCGAGCAGAATCGCCTCGCGGTCCTCCGCCAGCGTCTCCCACGCATTCCGCCCCGGCGGATGGAGCGGCATCATGAACATTCCGAGTCTCATGGTCATCCTTCCACTTTGACGATTTCGCCGCTCGCGGCGGATTTGAAGATGGCCTCCAGGGCCGACACGTTCGCGATCATCTGCTCCTGCGGCACCGGGTAGGGCGCGCGGCCTTCGGCGGCATCGGCGAACGCTTCCAGATTGGCAAGCACCGGCTGCGCCACCGGGTACTCGACGGTCTCGCGATGCCCGCCGCGCAGGTGCTTGGTGAAGGTCCAGCCCTCCGGCTTCTCCGGGTGTGCCTTGTCGCGCACCTCGACCCAGCCCTTGTTGCCGTACACCGCGAAGCGGCCGTCGAACGGCGTGGCGAGGATCGCGCTGATCATCGCATTCGCGCCGCTCTTGAACATCACCAGCGCCCCCAGCGTGTCACCGTTGGTGAGGCCGCTGCCCAGCTGCTTCACGCTGGCGAGCACGCGGTCGGCGGGCCCGAGCAGGCCGACGGAGAGGTCGAGCAGGTGGATGCCGGTCGCGGTCATCGGGCCGGCAGGGGCCTCCTTCTGCGACATGCGCCAGTTGTCCGGCGCCATGCCCAGGAACTTGTCCTGGCTGAAGTTCGCCTCGATCTGCAGGAGCGTGCCGATCTCGCCGCTCTTCGCGACGCGGTAGGCTTCCAGCACCGGTGGCTCGAAGCGGCGCTCGTGGCCCACCGCCAGCGCGACCTTGTTCGCGTTTACGGCCGCGACCGCCCGCAGCACGTCGGCGCGGTTCATGCACAGCGGCTTCTCGCAGAACACGTGCTTCTTTGCGTTCGCCGCCGCCACGATCTGGTCGGCGTGCGTCGAGTGCGGCGTGCACAGCACGACGCCCTGCACGTTCGCGTCGGTGAGCGCGGCCTCGAAGCGCGTGTCGAACGGCACGCCGTGCTTCCCGGCGAACGCCGCCGCCGCGGGATTCGCGTCGATGGCCTTCACCACCTGGATCTTGCTGCTGCCCTTCAACAGGGGCAGGATCACCTGGCCCCACCATCCGAGGCCGATCACCGCGACTTTCAGCACCGCATCACTCCTGGAGTTGCGTGGCGCCCATGTAGCGCCCGTGACAGAAGACCAGCGGCTGCTTCGCCTCGTAGGCGAAGCGCTCCACCTGGCCGATGAAGATGACGTGGTCGCCGCTGATGTGGCGCGCCGTATTCGCGCATTCCAGGCGCGCCAGCGTGCCGTCGATCAGCGGCAGGTTCGCCACGCCGCGCCGCCAGGCGACGCCCTCGAACTTGTCGGGGAGCGGCGTCGAGAAGCGCTTCGAGACATGGACCTGATCCTCGGCCAGGACGTTCACCGCGAAGTGGCTCGCCTCCTCGAACGCCCGCAGCGACGGCGAGCGCAGGGACAGGCTCCACAGCACGAGCGGCGGGTCGAGCGACACCGAGCTGAACGAATTCGCGGTGAGCCCGACCGGTTCGCCGCCGGAGCGGCTGGTCGTGATGACGGTCACGCCCGTGGCGAACGTGCCCAGGGCGCGGCGGAACTCGCGCGTGTCCAGCGGCGCGGGTGGCGTGGCGGTCTCCAATGGTGCGCCCCAGCGTTTATTTAGCGGCTGCTAAACTAACGGACGCACTCCCTCGCGTCAAGGGCGGCGCGGGACGGCGGGCGCGGCACGCCGCATGGCGCGCCGCAACACCGCACGCCCGTCAGGGTTATCCCTTGATCCTGAGCAGGCGCGCCGCGTTCCCGCCCATGATCAGGTCCTTCTCGCCCCGCGGCAGGCGCTTCACGCTCTCGATCAGGCCGATCGGGTCCTCTTCGCCCATGTCGTAGGGATAGTCGGTGCCGAGCAGCACGTGGTCCGCGCCGTACTTGTCCACGAGATGGCGCAGCATGTCCGGATCGAACGTGATGGTGTCGAAGTAGAACTTCGCGAGGTACGACGAGGGCGGCCGCTTGATCACCCGCCGGCAGTCGGGGCGCGCCCGATGCCCGTGGTCCATCCGCGCCCAGTAGTGCGCGAGGTAGCCGCCGCCGTGCGCGAGCACGATCTTGAGCCGCGGGTTGCGCTGCAGGACGCCGTCGAAGATCAGGTGGCTCACCGCGATGGTCGTCTCCATCGGGTTGCCGATCACGTTGTTGAAGTAGTGGTCGGTGAGCCGCTGCGCCTCGGTGAAGCCGTTGGGGTGGATGAAGATCAGCACGCCGAGCTCCTGCACCCGCGCGAAGAACTTCTCCAGGCCCAGCGAGGGGTCGGTCAGGTTCTTGCCGTTGACGTGGGTGTTGATCTCGATGCCGCGCAGCCCGAGCTCCTTCACCGCGCGGTCGAGCTCCTTCACCGCGAGGTCGGCGTTCTGCAGCGGGACGGTGCCGATGCCCACGAAGCGATCGGGCCACTTGGCGACGATGTTCGCGATGCCGTCGTTCACCTCGCGGGCGAGCTCCGCGCCGAACCCCGGCTCCGCGAAGTAGTAGTACTGGAAGGGGGCCGGCGACACCGCCTGGATGTCGATCCCCATCTTGTCCATGTCCTTCAGGCGCACCTCGATGGACGAGAGCTTGGGCCCGCGGTCCTGCATCTGCTTGGCGTTGACGTCGCGGGTGTGCTGGTTCGCGTAGATCCAGCCCACCTCCTGCTGCATCGGATTGATCGCCGCCGCCTTCTTGCCCACTTCCGGGTTGAAGTAGTGGCAGTGAATGTCGATGCGCTTCTGCTTGCCGTCGCGGCCGCGCGCGGTGCGGGCGGCCGCCGGCTTCGACGCTTTGGCCCCCGTCTTGCGCGTCGCCGCGGCGCTGTGGCGATGCGTGGGATCGGTGCAGTGGGGGGCGCAGGTGAACATCATGGTGTGGGTCTCTCCCTGAAACCGGCGTTCTAGAAGACGCCGAGGTGTTGCGTGACGAGGTCCTGGTCGCGCTCCAGCTCCGCCACGCCCCCGGTGAAGACGATGCGGCCCGTGTTCAGCACGGCGACGGTGTCGGCGAGCTCCAGCGCGAGCTTGAGATTCTGCTCCACCAGCACGATGGACTGGCCTTCGGACTTGAGGCGCGCGATGGTCTTGCCCACTTCCGCGACGATCAGGGGCGCAAGCCCCTCGGACGGCTCGTCCATGAGCAGGACCTTCGGATTGCCCATCAGGGCGCGGCTGATGGCGAGCATCTGCTGCTCGCCGCCGGAGAGCGATCCGGCCGCCTGCTGCTGGCGCTCCTGCAGTCGCGGGAACACGTCGAACACGCGCTCCAGCGTCCAGGGATGCCTGCTTTCGGCACGACGCCGCTGCGCCACGATGAGGTTCTCCTTCACCGTGAGCGTCGGGAAGATGCGCCGCCCCTGCGGCACGAGGCCGATGCCCTTCCGCGACAGCGCCTCCGGCGCGAGCCCGGCGACCGGCTCGCCGAAGAGCCGGATCTGGCCCTTGCGCGGCGGCAGGAAGCCGATGACCGCATTCATGCACGTGGTCTTGCCCGCGCCGTTGCGCCCGAGCAGCGCGAGCACCTTGCTCTCCTCCAGCGCGAACGAGACGTCGTGCAGGACGTGGCTGTCGCCGTAGAGCGCGTCGAGGCCTTCGAGCGCGAGCGCCTCGGTTCCGGATCTAGTGGCCAAGGTACACCTCGCGGGTCTTCGGGTCGGCCACCACCGCGGCGCGCGTGCCTTCGACGATCACGCTGCCGTAGTGCAGCACGGTGATCTGCTCGGCGAGGTCGAGTGCCGTGTCCATGTCGTGCTCGATCATCACCACCGTCGTCTCGCGCGGAATCCCGCCGACGAGCTGCTTCACGCTGGCGCGCTCCTCGCGCGAGAGACCGGCGAGCGGCTCGTCCAGCAGGAGGAGCTTGGGCTTCTGCGCCAGCGCCATGGCGATCTCCAGGCGTCGACGGTCGCCGTACGACACTTCCGACACGGAGCGCTTCGCCAGCGAGCCCAGCCCGACGAGATCGAGCACGCGGCGCGCTTCGTCGTACAGGCTGCCGTAGCGCGAAAGCGGGCTGAACGCGTTCCAGCGCGTCTTCGACAGCCCGAGCAGCGACAGCGCGATGTTGTGCTCGAGCGAGTCCTTGGGGAACAGCGTGATGATCTGGTAGGTCCGCGCCAGCCCACGGTGTGCCCGCTGCTGCGGCATCATGCCGCGCACCTCCTCGCCGAAGAGGCGGATGGAGCCGTCGTCGGCCGGGAGGTCGCCGGTGATGAGATTGAACAGCGTCGTCTTGCCCGCGCCGTTCGGGCCGATGATCAGCCGCCGTTCGCCGGGCATCACTTCGAGCGAGACATTGTTCGTGGCCGGCAGGCCGCCGAACGACTTGCGCAGCCCGTCGATCTTGAGCGCCGGCGTGGTCATGCACGGCTCCCGCGAAGCCTCGCCCACGCCCGCTTCAAGCCGGGCACCAGGCCATCGGGCATGAAGATGACGATGAGCACGAACACCAGACCGAGCAGGAAGTTCCAGCGCTCGACGAACGCGGAGACGTAGTTCTTGAGCAGCACCACGATCGCCGCGCCGATCACCGGGCCGGCGAGCGTGCCGGAACCGCCCGCGATCACCGCCAGCAGTCCTTCCGCCGAGCTGGTCAGCGAGAGCGCCGTCGGATGGATGTACTTGTGATAGTAGACGTACAGCAGCCCCGAGACCGCACCCCAGAAGCCCGCGTACACGAACGTCAGCCACCGCACCATGCCCACGTTGTGCCCGAGCGCCGCCATCCGCCGCGCCTGGTCGCGCGTGCCTCGCAGGCCGGCGCCGAACGGCGAATGCACCAGGCGCGAGATCATCCAGAGCGCGACCACGGTCACGACGAGGCAGAAGTAGTAGAACGGGGTGGCGCCGTCCAGGTCGATGCCGAAGGGCTGCGGGCGCGTGAGGCCGGAGAGGCCGTTGTCGCCATTGGTGACCGAGACCCAGCGGTACGCGAGTCCCCACAGCACCTGCGAGAGCGCGAGCGTGATCATGAGGAATCCGAGGCCCGTGGCGCGGAGCGCAATGACGCCGAACAGGCACGCCATCAGCGTCGTCCCCGCCAGCGCGATCGGCGCGCTCGCCCAGTGCGGCATCGCGAGATTGAGCGAGAGCCAGGCCGACATGTACGCGGCGACGCCGAGATACGACGCGTGGCCCAGCGACGAGAGGCCTCCGTAGCCCACGAGCAGGTTCAGTCCCGCGGCGAAGATCGCCGCGATGAAGATCTGGCTCGTCAGGTTGACGTAGAACTCGCCGGCGAAGAACGGGAATGTCGCGAGCACGACGGCAAGCACGATCCAGCCGAGCGCCTTCATGCCGTCATTCGTCCGAACAGCCCGCGCGGCCGGAACGCGATCACGAAGATCATCGGCAGGAACAGGATCACGTAGGCGAGGTCCGGCATCAGCGCGATGCCGAAGGTGTAGATGAAGCCGATGATGAAGCTCCCGACGAACGCGCCGACCAGGCTCCCGACGCCCCCGAGGATGACCACGATCAGCGCGAGCGGCAGCATCTCGCCGTCCAGGCCCGGGTAGGCCGAGAGGATCGGGCCGCCGATGATGCCGCCGGCGCCGGCGAGCGCCGCGCCCAGGCAGAACACGATGGTGAAGAGCTTCGACACCGGGATGCCGACCGCTCGGGCCATCTGCATGTCGTCCACCCCGGCCCGGATCATCGCCCCGAGGCGGGTGCGCTCCATCAGCAGGTAGAGGCCGATTGCGGCGACGATGGCGATGATGACCACCACCAGCCGGTAGGTCGGAAACGACACGCCGCCGATGACGAGCGGCTTGCGCAGCTCGGGCGGCGTCGGCACCGGAATGGGATCGCCGCCCCAGATGATGAGGCACAGGTCGGCGATCATGAAGGCGACGCCCAGCGTGACCAGCACCTGGCCCAGCGAGTTGCCGGAGAGCTTGCGCAGGATGAAGCGCTCCAGCAGCCCGCCGAACGCGGCGACGGCGAGGCCGCCGAGCAGCGCGGCCACCCACAGGTTCGGGATCACCTTGAGGATCGACACCCCGACGTAGGCGCCCAGCATGAACAGGGCGCCGTGCGTCAGGTTGGCGATCCGCATCAGCCCGAAGATGAGCGAGAAGCCCGAGGACAGCAGGAACAGCAGCCCGCCGAGGGCGAGGCTGTTCAGCGTCTGGATGATCCAGAACTGCATGCGGCCGCGCTTCGCTTACGACTCGAGGTTCTTCGCCGGCGGGTAGTCGCGCGAGTACACCGGGTTGGCGAGGAAGGCCTTCGGATCGTAGGTCCAGAACTGGCTGACGCCGGGGTAGGTGTAGATCACCGAGTTCACCAGGCGCCCTTCCTTGCGCTCGACGCGGCGGATGTACACGCTGCCCACCACGTTCCCGTACTCGTCGAACGAGACCGGTCCGCGAGCGGTGAGCGCCTTGGTGCCGCGCAGCGCCTTCATGAACGCCTGCTTGTCCTCGACCTTGCCCTTCACCTCGTTGAGCGCCGATTCCAGCACCGCGCCGTTGGTGTAGGTGGCCGCCGCGTAGAACCCCGGGTCGTACTTGAACTCCTTGCGGAAGGCCGGCGCGAACTGGCGATTCACGGGATTCTCCAGCTCGGCGGAGTACCAGCACGCGGTCAGGATGCCGAGCGCCTCGTCGCCCATGTTGCGGAGCACCGCCTCGTCGAGCGCGGTCATGCCGCCCACCGGCGTCACCTTGCCCATCAGCCCGTACTCGTTGAACTGCCGCAGGTACCGGAAGCCGTTGGAGCCCGCGAAGCCGAGGAAGATGCCGTCCACGTTCGTCTTGAGCTGCGCGAGGAAGGTGCCGTAATCCGGCACCGTGAGCGGCGGGAAGAACTTCTGCACCACCTTGCCGCCGTTCTCCTCGAACACGCGCTGGAAGCCGGCGAGCATCTCGTGGCCGTAGGCGATGTCGTCGGCGATCAGCGCCATCCGCTTCCACTTCAGGGTCTTCGCGCAGTAGTCGGCCATCGGGTGCGCGCACTGCGACGAGGTCGAGGTCGCGCGTGCGAACCACGGGTTCGGCTTGCGCTGCGTCATGTCCTCGGCGGCGGCGACCGACAGTGTCGGAATCGCCTGCTGGCGGATGTAGTCGTCGATGGCGAGCGCCTCGAACGCGGCGAGCGGCCCGATGAGCACGTGGACGCGGTTCTTCTCGACCAGTTCCTGCGTCTTGGTGCGTGCCGTCGCCGGCACGCCGCCCGTGTCGGCGACGATCATCTCCACCTTCCGGCCAGCGAGCATGTTGTTCCGCTCCCGGAGGTACATCATGAGGCCGCGCTCCATGTCGATGCCGCCCGAGGCGAGCGGACCGGTCTTCACGGTGAGCAGACCGATGCGGATCGGCTCGCCTCCCTGGGAGAAGGCAAGCGGCGCGTGCGCGCCCGCGGCAGCGGCGAGGCCGGCGCCGGCGGCGCCCTTCAGGAACGTCCTGCGGTCGATGGTCATGTGCTTCTCCTCCTTTGGGATGAATGGCGCGTCAGGCGTGCGCGGCGTCCCGGGCGGGCGCCGTCTTCTGTCCTGCCGCTTGCGCGAGCTTCTCGGTGAACTGCCGATTGTCCACGACCCAGCCGAGGCAGCGCGCGACGTTCTGCAGCCCGAGCACGTGGAGGTCCGGGCCGTACATGCTGGCGACGCAGTCGGAGAGCACGACGACCCGGTAGTTGTAGTTGAACGCGGTGAACGAGGTGTTCAGCACGCAGGTATTGGTGTTGATGCCCATCAGGCAGACGGTCTTCACGCCCAGCACGTCGAGCAGGTTCTTGAGGTCGGTGCCGTGGAAGCAGTCCAGCCGCTTCTTGTTGTCGATGACGTAGTCATCCGGCGCGCGGAGCTCCGGGATGATCTCGGTGCCAGGGGAGCCCTCGAGATTGTGGTTGTTGCAGGTGCTGCGCCGTCCGGGCGTGAGGCGGTTCTCCTCGGTGGTGAGATCGTGCAGGGCGCGCCAGTAGGGCTGCGCCATGCCCTCGCTCCCCAGTCCGGGGATGTCGCGGTACACCAGGATGACGTGGATCACCGGGATGCCGTGGCGACGGGCGAGGCCCAGCACTTCCCGCGCATTGCCGATCACCCGCCGGGCATCGTCCGGCGCGGTCGGCATCGTGGCGACGTCCATGTCGAGGTGGCCGCGGTGCATGTCGATGGTGACGATCGCCGTCTCCGATGGATCGATCACGAGGCCGTCGTAGAGCTTCTCCAGCATGGAGGAGCGGTCGAGGATCTGCACGCTCTGCATCGGTTGCCTCCTCAGGGGACGTTGGCGATGTCGATGACGATGTTGCCGACGGTGCGGCCGGACTCCTGCGCTTCGTGCGCGGCGGCCACGTCGTCGAGTGCGAAGCGTGCCCCGACGCGCGGCCGCAGGGCGCCGGCGCGGAGCATCGCGTCGATGTCGGTCAGCGCGCGTTCGCGCGCCGCCGCCGGCATGATGTACACGAACACGAGCTCGATGCGCACGCCGCGCATCATCAGGGGATAGAAGGGCAGAACCGGCGTCGGCGCGCCCATCGACGCGTACGCCGCGAGCACGCCGTTGGGCTTCAGCACGGCCGTGGAGACCGCGAGATTGGCGCCGAAGTCCACTTCCACGATTCGGTCGACCCCCGCGCCGCCGGTCAGCGCCATGATGCGCGCGGCAACGTCCTCGCTCCGGTAGTCGACGACCGCCTCCGCCCCGGCTTCGCCCGCGAGCGCGCCCTTGTCGGCGCCGCTCACCGTCGCGATCACCCGCGCCCCGCCCCACTTCGCCATCTGGATCGCGCACTGCCCGACCGCGCCGGCGCCGCCGGTCACGAGTATCGTCTGGCCGCGCACGCCCCCGCCGGAGAACACCGCCTGGTGCGCGGTCATGGCCGGGATGCCGAGGCAGGCGCCCGCGGGGTAATCGACTTCCCCGGGCAGCGGCGCGACGAGCGCCTGCGGCAGGCAGCAGAACTCCGCGCACGTCCCGGCATTCCGCTGCCATTGGGCGTTCCAGACCCACACGCGGTCGCCCGTGCGCACGCCCGTCACGCCCGCCCCGATCGCATCGACCACGCCCGCACCGTCGCTGTTCGGGATGATGGTTTCGCCGTGGGTGCGCTGCCCCCCGAAACCGGCGCGCCGCTTCACGTCCGAGGGATTGAGTCCCGACGTGGCCATGCGCACCCGTACTTCGCCGGGCCCCGGCGCCGGATCGGCGACCGTCGCGACGCGAAGCACCTCGCGCGCCGGTCCGTTGGAGTCGTAGCAGGCGGCGCGCATGGGCCCGTTCAGCGTTCCTGCGCGTGGTGGCGCTCGAGCCAGCGCACCACGGCATCCGTCACCGCGTCCTCGCGGCCCGTGTAGAAGTGATTGCAGCGAGCGACGATCTCCACCGTCACCGGCCCGGGTGCGCGGGCGGCGAAGCTGCGGGCCGGATAGAGGTCCTCCGGCTCCTCGTCGCCGCACAGGTACAGCGTCGGGCAGGCGATGCGCGGCGCGAGCGCGAGGACGTCGGGGAGGTTCGTCTGCAGGTCGATGAAGCTCTCCGCGCTCACCACGTACCACCAGCCGGGGAGCAGGATCAGCTCGCGGCCGCGTCCTGCAGCGATCAGGTCGCGCGCCTGCGCAGTGAGCGCTTCGAGCCGATCACCGCCGAGGAGACCGCGCCTGCTGGCCAGCGGCACCATGTCGCGGCCGCCGCAATGCGCCGACAGCAGCGCCAGTGCCGGCGTGTGCGGGTGGTCGACGACGTGCTGCACGGCCAGCATGCCGCCATTGGAGTGCCCGATCACCACCGGACGCTCGAAGCCGCGGTCCGCCAGCCAGCGCGCCGCGCAGGCATTGTCCTCGATCGCCTCGTGCGCGAGCTGGAACGCCGCGCCCTCGGCGGCGCGGCTGTCGCGGATGCCGAGGATGTCGCGTCCGCGCCGGTTGAACGCCAGGCACGCATAGCCGAGCCGCGTGAGCGCCGGGGGCAGGAAGCGCAGCGCCCCGGTATAGAAGTTCATGGTGTTGCCGTGGAACAGCAGCACCGCGCCGCGCGTCGCGCCGTCGTCGGGCTCGTGCAGCGCGCCGTCGAGGGGACGCGTCGGCGTGGGGATGCTGACGAGCTCGGTGCGCACGCGGCCGGGGTTCAGTGCGCGAGTCCGGCCGGCGCACCGGGCTGGCGCCCGGGATGCGCGGCGGCGAACGCGTCGACCTTCATGCATTCCTCGACGACGCGCTTCAGCGTCGGGTACGGCGTCATGTCGCACTGGAAGTACGCCGTTGCGCCGACCCAGTGCGACGCGAGGCAGATGTCGGCGAGCGTGACGCTGTCGCCGCAGGCGAAGCGGCCCGTGTACCCGTCCTGCACCAGATGCTGCTCGATGGAGGCCGAGCCTTCGTTGAACCACCGCTGACCCCAGCGGGTGATGCCGGCGTCGTCCTGCTTGTACTCGGTGGCGAGGAACTTCCGCAGCCGCGGCACGATCAGCGGATGGGTGTCCGCCGTGTGGATCAGCGCGATGCCCCGCACCCACGCGCGCTGCGCGGCCTCATTCGGCAGCAGGGGCGGCGTCGGAAAGCGCTCGTCGAGGTACTCGCAGATCGCCAGCGACTCGAACAGCGCCGGCCCGCTCCCGGTGTCCAGCGCGGGTACGAGGCTCTGCGGATTCACCTTGCGGTAGGCCGCCTCGAACTGCTTGCCGGTGAGGATGTCGATCGACACCTCCTCGTAGGCGACGTTCTTGAGCTTCAGCGCGATGCGGACGCGATAGGCGGCGAGCGAGCGCCAGAATCCGTAGAGCTTCATGGGACCCCCTACTTGGCGGGAATGGTGGGCAGGAGCACGTAGGGCGCCTTGTCGGGCGCGAAGTGCAGCGTGTTGCGCCCGCCGAAGATGGCCTTGGGGCGGTCGCGGGGGTCATCGTGCAGGAACGGACCGCAGCCGCGCAACTCGTTCTTGAAGTTGGACAGCTTCGCGCCGGTGGAGCTCTGCCACTCGTAGTCGCGCCCGCGCACCGTGAGCGCCACGCGATACCCCTTGGGCACCACGATCGAGGTGGGCCACAGCTCCACGTCCAGTTCCACCGGTTGCCCCGGGGTCAGCGGCTGCTTCTGGTCGTGGGTGTGATAGGGCCGCCAGGGCGTGGACAGCTTGGGATCGAGCTTGCGGTGCGAGGCGCGCAGCCAGCCCTGGGCGATGGGCGTGTGCGGGTCGATCGCGCCGACGAAGGTCACCTCGCGCAGGTCCGGGGTGAACACCCGGAAGACCAGGAACAGGTCCGCGTCGGTGGTGGAGGAGGATACCCACAGCTTTGCAGCGAGGGGCCCGGTGATCTCGGTATCCTGCTCCATCGCCGGGGACAGGAACGTGACCCCGTCGCCCAGCGCCTCGTACTCGATCGCCGCGGACTGCGTGGGCGCCACGCGGTCGAGCGTCTGGTCGGCCGGCTGCAGGAACATCTTCGTCCACTGCGTGCGCGCCAGCGGCCACTCGTTCTCGGCGCGCTCGACGAACTTGTCCAGGTGGCGTACCTGCAGCAGCACGCGCGGCTGCTGGTCCCAGTCGCCGCGCTCGCCTTTGAGGAAGTGGGCGAAGAAGCGCTTCTGCAGGCGCACGCCGTAGTCGGTGTAGAAGTGCGTCCAGTGCTCCAGGCCGTGGGCCTCGAGCCACTTGTCCTTGGCGGCGGCGCGGTAGAAGCCCTCGAAGTTGCCGCGCGGGTGCAGCCCCTGACCGCCCCAGTTCGCCGCCGACAGGAACGGCACCGTCACCTTCTCCCAGATCGGCGACCGGGCCTTGTGATAGTCGTCGTCGAGCGGGTGCGCGAGGATCGTGTCCCCGAAGTCGCAACGGTTGCGCTGCAGCGCCGCGTCGGAGAGCGTCTCGTCGCCGCACACCAGGTCGCCGGTGACGCGGCTCTTCGGGCCCCGCTCGCCCAGACCGTACTGCACGGTCTTCACCTGCATGTCGTACCAGTTGGCCCAGAACGTGGACAGGATCCCGCCGTGATGCGTCATGTCGCGGTACCAGTCCGCGGCGCCTTCCCAGATGCACATGGCGGCGAGATGCGGCGGCTGCAGCGAGGCGACGTGCCACTGATTGATGCCGTAGTACGAGATGCCGTTCAGGCCCACCTTGCCGTTGGACCAGGGCTGCACGCCGGCCCACTCGATGCACTGGTAGAAGTCCTGTGTCTCGCGCGGAGAGAAGTGATCGATGAAGCCCGGCGAGCGTCCGGCGCCGCGCGAATCGACGCGCACGCAGACGTAGCCGTCGGGCACCCACTTCTCCGGATCGACGACTTCCCAGCTCTGGTACTTGTTGGTGGAGCCGTACGCGACGTCCGGATGCTCCATGATCATGCGGTTCCAGGCGCTCGGATAGCCCTCCTGGAACGCGAGCCCCTTGGCGTAGGGGCCGTAGGTGAGGATCACCGGGTACTTGCCCTCGGCGACCGGGCGGAAGACGTCGGCGCGCAGGACGAGCCCGTCGTCCATGGTGATCGCGACGTCCCAGTCGATGCGCATCCCGTCGCGCACCTCGCTCTTGGTGTCGGGCATGAATCGCCTCCTCCGCGTTGACGCCCCTGTTTATCGTTTGCTGATTTCGGGCGGACTGAAAGTCTAGAAGTCGTGCGCGCGGCGGGGCCAATACAATTTCGGTATGGGGGGCATAGCGCGCCGTGTCCTTGTTGACCTCTCCAGCGGCCGCTACAGTCGCATGCGGCGGCGCATTTCGCTCGCGCGGCGCGCGCCGCGGCACCGACCCGGCGCCGTCGCGCTCGCGACGGCGCTCAACAACGAGACAAAGCGCGCGCCAGGAGGAGTGGCATGGACCAGTTGCAGGTCGGCATCGCCGGATGCGTGGTGTTCCTGGCGCTGACGCTGTGGCGCGTGCCGATCGCCTATGCCATGACGATCGTGGGCATCGGCGGACTGTTGCTGGTGTATCCGGTGGAGGCGGCGTTCAAGTTCCTCACCACCGGCCTCTTCAGCTACACCTCCAACTTCACGCTCGCCGCGCTGCCGCTGTTCATCCTGATGGGCAGCCTCGCGTTCTTCGCCAATCTCGGACGCGACGCGTACGATGCGGCGAAGGCCTGGTTCGGCCGCGTGCCGGGCGGGCTCGCCGTCGCCACGGTGTACTCCTCGGCGATCTTCGGCGCGTGCTCCGGATCGAGCCTTTCCACCGTCGCCGTGTTCTCGAAAATCGCCGTCCCGGAGATGAAGCGGGCCGGCTACAGCACGCGGCTCGCCACCGGCGTGGTGGCCTCCGCAGGGTGCCTGGACGCGCTCATTCCACCGAGCATCCTGCTCGTGTTCTACGGCGTGCTGACCGAGACCTCCATCGGACAGTTGCTGGTCGCGGGCGTCATGCCGGGCATCCTGTACGCGGTCATCATGGCCACGGCCATCAGCCTGTATGCGTGGCTGCGGCCCGGCGCCGCCCCGCGCGTGGCGACCGTGGATACCTCGTGGACGACGCGCATCCAGACCGCCAGGAAGCTGTGGGCGCCCGCGGTGCTCTTCCTGCTCGTACTCGGGTCGATCTACGCGGGATGGGCCACGCCCGACGAGGCGGCTGCGGTCGGCGTCGTCGGCACGCTGGTGGTGGTGTTCCTGCGCAAGGAGTTCGACTGGCAAACCGCCAAGCGGGCAGCGGTGGAGAGCGCGCAGGTCTCCGCCATGATCTTCCTGCTGCTCGGGGCGGGGTCGATCTTCTCCACCTTCCTCTCCACCACCGGCGTGGTCTCCACGGTCACCTCGGCGGTGACCTCGCTCGATCTGCCGTTCTGGGCGCTGATGCTGGCGATCGTCCTCCTCTACCTCTTCCTCGGCGCATTCCTCGACGCGATCTCGATGATGGTGCTCACCATGCCGCTGGTCGCCCCGCTGATCGTCGATGCCGACGCGAGCCTCGTGTGGTTCGGCGTCATCGTGACCATGATGATGGCCATCGGCGCGATCACGCCGCCGCTCGGGCTGAACTGCTTCGTGATGAAGGGTGCCCTCGGCGACCAGGCCGAGCTGCGCGACATCTTCCAGGGCGCGCTGCCGTTCGTCGGGCTGATGCTCTTCACCGTCGGCATCCTGATCGCTTTCCCGGAGATCTCGCTGTGGCTGCCAGAGCTGATGCGCAGTCGCTGATCGCAAGCCGCTGACCGCGCATCCGCTGACCCAAGGAGCTGACGATGATCGAGAACCTCATCTTCGCGTACGAGAAGCTCTACCGGCGCTGGATCCCGCTCCTCATCGGCCTGCCGCTGGTGATCATGACCGTGGTCGTGTTCCTCAACGCCCTGGGGCGGAAGCTGCTCGCGCCGTTCCCCGGCACCGTCGAGCTCGTCGAGGCACTGCTGGTGGTCTCGGTGTACTTCGGCGTCGCGCTGGTGGCGCAGGAGCGTGGTCACGTGAACGTCACGTTCGCCACCGACGCGCTCGGCTACCGGAAGCGATACTTCATCGAAGGGCTCGGTCACGTGCTTGCCGCGTGCGCGTTCGGCTATCTCGCCGTCGCCGCGTGGTTCGCGGCCGCGGACTCGGTGCGCATCTGGGAGTACCGGCTGGCGGTCTACCGATTCCCGCTCTGGCCTTTCAAGTGCCTGTTCGCGCTGGGGCTCTCGCTGCTCGCGCTGCAGCTGGTGGTGAACGCCGTCAAGGACTTCCACTTCGCCGCGGGGCGCAAGGCCTACGCCGGCTCCTACCCGGTCGGCGCCTGATGCGATAAAACATGCCCCGACGCTAGCCGCGGCGGGGCATGCGCGAGAACGGCGATTACTTCCGCTCGGCTTCGAACTTCTTGCGCGCGTTCTGGAAGTGCGTCCAGACGGCGCGCACGTTGCGGTGGCCGTCGGACTCCTGCTTCTTGAACATCGCCTCGTTGGCCGCATTGGCCGCCTCGACGAGAATCTTCTCGTCCTCGGGCGAGGAGCTCTGGAACGTGGCCTTGTGCTTGTTGATCCACTCCGTACGGATCGTGGCTTCGTCGTCCATCAGGGTCTGGCCGTAGCGCACCGCGTACTCGGCGCGCAGATCCATCAGCATCTTCTGGGTGTCGGGCGGCAGCTCGCGGAACTTCTTGCCCGTCATGAAGAAGCCCGAGGCGAGCGCGCCGCCGTTGCCCTTGAATCCCGGCGGGTTCGCCATGTGCACGTGCCGCGCGACCTCGAACAGCTTGAACGCGTTGGAGAGCAGCAGCGCCATGTCGCCGAGCGCATCCACGGTCCCGCGCTCGATCGCCTGGTACATCTCGGGGAACGTCATGAAGATCGGGTTCGCCCCGAGCGCCTGGTAGAACTGCACGCGCACGCCGCCGTAGGTACGCAGCGACTTTCCCTTGAGGTCGCGGATCGACTTCAGCGGCTGCTTGGTGCCCACCGGCGCGTGCCCGCTGATGTGCGACATGAGATAGACGAGATCCTCCTTGGCGAGCTCGGCCTTGAGGTCCGGCTGGTTCTCCATCGTATCGATCGCCGCACGGATCGCCGCGACGTAGTCGTCGCCGAAGTTGAACACGTTGTCGAGCATCATGTAGTTGGGGAACTTCGCCGGGTAGTAGGTGCTGCTGACCCAGGCGAGATCCGCGATGCCCGACTGGATCCCGGGCAGCGCATCCGCCCACTTCACCAGCGAGTCCGACCAGAAGTACTGGACCTTGATGCGTCCGCCCGATCGCTTCTCGACTTCGCCGCCCCACCACTTGTGCATCTGGCCGAACCACGATCGCTCGCCGACCGGGATCGCCATCTTCCACGTCTGCGGCTTGAGCTCCTGCGCGAACAGCGGGCGCGCTGCCAGAGCGAGACCGCCGGCCGCCATTGCCTTCAGCACCTTTCTTCTCATGCTCGTCTCCTCCTGGTGATAGACCGATGGACTACTTGGCTGGGATGACGGGCAGCAGCACGTAGGGCGCCTTGTCGGGCGCGAAGTGCAGGGTGTTGCGTCCGCCGAAGATCGCCTTGGGGCGGTCGCGGGGGTCATCGTGCAGGAACGGCCCGCAGCCGCGCAACTCGTTCTTGAAGTTCGAGAGCTTCGCCCCGGTGGAGCTCTGCCACTCGTAGTCGCGCCCGCGCACGGTGAGGGCCACGCGATACCCCTTGGGCACCACGATCGAGGTCGGCCACAGCTCGATGTCGAGCTCGACCGGCTGGCCCGGGGTGAGGGGCTGCTTCTCGTCGTGGGTGTGATACGGGCGCCACGGCGTGGAGAGCTTCGGATCGAGCTTGCGGTGCGAGGCGCGCAGCCAGCCTTGGGCGATGGGCGTGTGCGGATCGATCGCGCCCAGGAAGGTGACCTCGCGCAGATCGGGCGAGAACACCCGGAACACCAGGAAGAGATCCGCATCGACCGTGGAGGACGACACCCACAGCTTGGCCGAGAACGGTCCGGTGAGCTCGGTATCCGTTTCCATCGCCGGCGACAGGAACGTCACGCCGTCACCCAGCGCCTCGTACTCGATGGTCGCCGTGCCCTTGGGCGCATCGCGGCCCAGCGTCTGGTCGGCCGGCTGCAGGTACATCTTGGTCCACTGCGTGCGCGCAATCGGCCACTCGTTCTCGCCGCGCTCGACGAACTTGTCGATGTGGCGCACCTGCAGCAGCACGCGCGGCTGCTTCTCCCAGTCGCCGCGCTCGCCCTTGAGGAAGTGGGCGAAGAAGCGTTTCTGCAGCGCCACGCCGTAGTCGGTGTAGAAGTGCGTCCAGTGCTCCAGGCCGTGGGCCTCGAGCCACTTCTCCTTGCTGGCGGCGCGGTAGAAGCCCTCGTAGTTGCCGCGCGGATGCAGCCCCTGGCCGCCCCAGTTGGCAGCGGAGAGGAAAGGCGTGACGATCTTCTCCCACACCGGCGAGCGCGCCTTGTGGTGGTCGTCGTCGAGCGGATGAGCGAGGATCACGTCGCCCAGCTCGGCGCGATTCTCGTAGAGCTGCTGGTCCGACAGGGTTTCGTCGCCGCACACGAGCTCGCCGGTGACGCGGCTTCTCGGACCGCGCTCGCCCCGGCCGTACTGCACCGTCTTCACCTGCATGTCGTACCAGTTGGCGAGGAACGTGCAGTAGATGCCGCCGTGATAGCAGAACTCTCGGTAGAAATCGGCCGCGCCTTCCCAGATGCACATGGCGGCAAGGTGCGGCGGCTGCAGCGAGGCGACGTGCCACTGGTTGCTGCCGTAATACGAAATGCCGTTCAGGCCCACCTTGCCGTTGGACCAGGGCTGCACGCCCGCCCACTCGATGCACTCGTAGAAGTCGCGCGTCTCGCGGGGCGAATAGTGGTCGATGTAGCCGGGAGAACGGCCGCAGCCGCGCGAATCGACACGCACGCACACGTACCCGTCCGGGACCCACTTCTCCGGGTCCACCACCTCCCAGTTCTGATACTTGTTCGTGGATCCGGCCGGGACGTCGGGGTGATCGCGGATCATGTTGGTCCAGGCGCTCGGATAGCCGTCCTGGAATGCGAGGCCCTTGGCGTAGGGCCCGTAGCTGAGGATCACCGGGTACTTGCCCTCTGCGATCGGGCGGAAGACGTCGGCGCGGAGGACGATACCGTCGTCCATCCGGATCGCCACGTCCCAGTCGATGCGCATCCCGTCGCGCACCTCGGCCCTGGTGTCGGACATGAGCCACCTCCTTCGGCGCGCCCCTTGATTATCGGTTGCTGAACTGAGCGAGTGCTGAGCGGCGGTGCTGCAGCGGGCGCGCGAAAAGTCTAGGAGCGGTGTGCGCGGGAGGGCCAATACAATTTCGGCATGCCTGCCATAGCGCGCCTCGGCTCTTGTTCACGACTCCCATGCGGGCTAGAGTGATTATCGGCAGATCAATTCCGGCCCGAGTCGCCGGATGCACACGACACCTAGGAGAAACGTGATGAAGATCGGACTCGCAGGAACCGGGCGCATGGGCGCGGCCATCGTGCAGCGCCTGATCGACCAGGGGCACACCCTCACCGTCTGGAATCGCACCCGGGACAAGGCGGCGGCGCTGGAATCCAAGGGTGCCCGGGTCGCCGCGACGCCGGCGGAGCTCGCCGCGGCCTCCGAGGCCATCGTCACCATCCTGACGAACGCGGCGGCGATCGACGCCACCTACAACGGCCCGGACGGGCTGCTTTCGGGCGACGTGAAGGGCAAGCTCTTCATCGAGATGAGCACGGTGCGCCCCGAGACGCAGAAGGCGCTGGCGATGAAGGCGAAGGGCAAGGGCGCGGCCATCGTCGAGTGCCCGGTCGGCGGCACGATCGGCCCGGCGCGCGACGGCAAGCTGCTCGGCTTCGCCGGGGGCGACGACGCCGACTTCGCGCGCGCCAAGCCGCTGCTCGACCAGATGTGCCGGCGCGTCGAGCACATGGGGCCGTCCGGCGCCGGTGCGGCGATGAAGCTCGCCATCAACCTGCCGCTGCTGGTGTTCTGGCAGTCCTTCGGCGAGGCGATGTCGCTGCTGAAGCCGCTCGGCATTCCGCCGGAGCGGCTGGTGGACATCTTCTCGGATTCCTCCGGCGGCCCGAACGTGCTCAAGGCGCGCGGCGCCGCGCTGGCGAAAGCGCTTGCCGGCGAATCCACCGGCCCCACCACGTTCAACATCGACTCCATCCGCAAGGATCTCGCCACGATGATCGAGGAGGCGCAGGCCCTGGGCTACGACACCCCGGTCACCAAGCAGGCGCTGGCCGCGTTCGACAAGGCGTCGGCCGAAGGCCACGGCGACGGAGACGGTGTGACGCTCCCGGCGCTGTGGCTGAAGCGCCGCTAGGACGAGGGTTCGGCGTGGCGCGCTTCGACTTCTCCGCCATCGGCCCGTTCCGGCACGAGACGGTGCGCGCGTCCGACTGCGCGCTGCACGCGGTGCGCGGCGGTCGCGGCGACCCGCTGGTGCTGCTCTCCGGCTGGCCGCAGTCGCTCTACTCCTGGCACAAGGTCATCGGGCCCCTCGCCGCGCGCTACGAGGTCATCGCGCTCGACCTGCCGGGCCTCGGCGACTCGGAGAAGCCGCAGGAGGGCTACGACGGTGCCTCGATCGCGCGGCGCGTGCACGAGGCGCTCGCGTCGCTCGGCCTCACCTCGTTCTTCCTCGTCACGCACGACATCGGCACCTGGGTCTCCTTTCCCTTCGCCCACGAGTATGGCGCGACGGTGCGCAAGCTCGTGATGATGGATGCCGCCATACCGGGCCTCTACGCACCGCCGCCGGACCCGAAGCTGTGGCACTTCGGATTCAACCAGCAGCGCGGCCTCGGCGAAGCGCTGACCGCGGGCCGCGAGCGCATCTTCCTGAACTGGTTCTTCCGCAACCGGTCGGTGGTGACCGACGCGATCGGCGAGCGCGACCTCGACGAGTACGAGCGCGTCTACGCCGCGCCCGGCGCGATGGCGGCGAGCTTCGAGTTTTACCGCCAGATGCCGGTCACCGCGCAGCAGAACCAGGCCTACGCCGCGCGCGGCAAGCTCGACGTGCCGGTGCTCGTGCTGGGCTCGGATACGCCGCTCGGCCCGGTGATGGTCGAAGGCGTGAAGAAGCTCTGCACGCGCGTCACCGGCAAGGTGATCGCCGGCGGCGGCCACTATCTCCCCGAGGAGAAGCCCGACGAGGTGCTGGCCGAGGTATTGGCGTTCCTCGGCACACCCTGACCGCGCCCCTTCCCCCTGCGCGTCCGGTCAGCGCAACGCCAATGCGCTGCCCTCGTCCGTCAGCTCGCCGGATCGCACCAGCGCGGCGATCGTGCGGTAAAGCGCCTCGTGGGTGACGCCGAGCGCGGCGGCGAGCTCCTTCCGCGTCGCGTCCAGCTCGAACCGTCCATCGGTGCCCTCCGTCAGCAGCCAGTGGACCAGGCGCTCTCGTACGGACCGGAGCGCGAGGCGCTCCACGTTGGCGCGCTGGCGGCGGATCTCGCTCGCCTGCATCGTGATCCAGGCCCAGCGCATGCGCCGGTCCCCGTCGATCGCGCGCCGCAGTGACTCGACCGGGAGCGCGACGAGGTCCGTGGGGGTCCTGCAGTAGGCGTCGCAATGGTAGCGGTCACTCGTGAGGCTCGCCTCGGCCAGGAATCCGCAGCTCGCCCGCTGCAGGACGAGCGAGCGACCGTGCCGGTCGGTGCGGCTCATGACGGCCTCGCCGCTTGCGACGAAGAAGAGCCGTGTGGGGCGCTCCCCGGTCAGAAAGATCGCCGCGCCAGCCGGCTTCCGGAGATAGCGGGCGGCAGCTCGCACGTCCGGGCCGAAGGTGTCCAGCGGCGGGAGCCGCCAGGGGTCGACGGGGAAAACAGGGGCGGCCATGACGACTCGGGGTATGACTGCAATCATATCCACCCGGACGGCGCTTCGATAGCCTGCCGCGGTCGTCCTCCCGGAGTCGTCGTGCATGAACCGTTCATCCCGCATCGTTCGCCTGGCGGCCGTCGCCGTCGGCGTGCTCGCGTCACTCGCCCTCGCGCAAGCTGCGCGGCCCGTACAGATCGAGGCATTCGGGAACTTCAAGCGGCTCGCGCACACTGGCGACGCGAGCGCTCAACTCGCCCTGAGCGCAGTGCCGGCGACCGCCGGAACGTATGCCGTGGGCGCCCTTGCCGACCTGCGCGGCGAGATCATCGTTTGGGACGGCAGGCTGCTGGTGACTCGCGGGCACTCCAGCGAAGGCCGGACCGAAGCGCCGGCAGCCAACGATGCCGCCACGCTGCTCGCGCTCGCGCGGGCGACCGCATGGGAGGACGTCCCCGTGCCTGCGGACTTGACACAGCCGGAGTTCGAGGCTTTCGTCGTGAGGGAGGCGTCGCGCCGCGGTTTGGATGCGGCGACGCCGTTTCCATTCCTGGTGCACGGCCACTTCCCCGCGCTCGTCTGGCACGTCCTGACCGGTGCGCCGGGTGCCGGGCACGGCAAAGTCCACGGTCAGGGTCATGCCGCGAATCGCGTGTTCGAGGAGCGCGACGCGGCGGGGATGTTCGTGGGCTTCTACTCGGGCGACGCGCTTGAAGGCGTGATCTCCCACCCGGGCGAACGCTTCCACCTGCACTACACCACGCGGGACTTTGGCCGCTCGGGTCACGTGGACCGGTACGTGGTCGCGCGCGGAGCGGTGCTCTCGCTTCCCTTGCGCTGAGTCCCTAGAGCTTCTCCGTCTCGCCCGAGCGCGGCTGCCACTTCATCAGCCGCCGCTCCGCCAGGCCCACCACCCAGTCGAGGAACAGGGCGAACGCCGTGAGCACGAGGATGCCGGCCATCACCGTGTTGATGTCGAACGTGCCCTCGGCCTGCAGGATCAGGTAGCCGACGCCGCGCGCCGAGCCGAGGTATTCGCCGACGACCGCGCCGACGAACGCGAGGCCGACCGAGGTGTGCAGCGACGAGAACACCCAGCTCGTCGCGCTCGGCAAGTACACGTGGCGCAGCAGCTGGCGCTGGTTGGCGCCGAGCATCCGCGCGTTCGCCAGCACCGTCGGGCTGACTTCCTTCACGCCCTGGTACACGTTGAAGAACACGATGAAGAAGACCAGCGTGAAGCCGAGGGCGACCTTGGAGGCGATGCCGAGCCCGAACCACACCGCGAAGATCGGCGCGAGGATCACGCGCGGCATGGAGTTGGCCGCCTTGATGTAGGGGTCGAGGATGCTCGCCGCCACGGGCGCGAGCGCCAGCCACATCCCGACGGCGAGTCCCGCGACCGTCCCGATGACGAACGCCAGCACGGTCTCGAGCAGCGTGACCCAGAGGTGGCCGTAGATGTCGGCGTCGGTGATGAACCAGCGCCAGATGCGCTCCAGGATCTTCAGCGGCTCGCCGAAGAAGAACGCCGCCTGCCGGTCGTTCTCGAAGAAGATCGGCGGAATCAGCCCGGGCTCGGTCATTGCGTACCAGAGGCCGAAGAGCGCCACCAGGACCAGCGCCTGCCAGACGCGGATGTTGCGCGGATTCGGCTTGATGGCGGCCCACATCGGCGTTCGATCCTTCAGGCGAGCGCCTTCTGCTGCTGCTGCCGGTAGCCCTTGAGCACCTCCTCGCGCAGCACGTCCCAGATCGCCTTGTGCAGCTCGATGAAGCGCGGCGTGACGCGCACCTCCGCGACGTCGCGCGGACGCGGCAGGTCGACGGCGAATTCGCCGATGGGGTGCGAGGCCGGGCCGGCCGAGAGCACGACGACGCGGTCGCTCATCGCGATGGCTTCGTCGAGGTCATGGGTGATGAACAGCACCGCCTTGCGCTTGGCGGCCCACAGCTCCAGCACTTCGTTCTCCATGAGCTGCCGCGTCTGCACGTCCAGCGCCGAGAAGGGCTCGTCCATCAGGATGATGTCGGGGTCGAGGATCAGCGTCTGCGCGAGGGACGTGCGCTTGCGCATGCCGCCCGAGAGCTGGTGCGGATACCGGTCGCCGAAGCCGTGCAGGCCGACGCGCTGCAGCCAGGCCTCGCCCTCGCGGCGCGCGTCGTCGGCCCGCAGGCCGCGGAATTCGAGCCCGGCGGTGACGTTCTGGAGCGCCGTGCGCCAGGGCATCAGCGCTTCCGCCTGGAACATGTAGCCGGCGCGCGGGTTGAGTCCGGTCAGCCGGTCGCCGAAGACGCGCACCTCGCCGCTGGACGGCTGCAGCAGACCGGCGCCGACGTTGAGGAGCGTGCTCTTGCCGCACCCGGTGGGCCCGACGACGCTCACGAACTCGCCCGGCGCGACGTCGAGGGTCACGTCGCGGACGGCGGTGTAGCGCTGGCTGCGGTCGTCCGGCGAGACGAAGGTGCAGGTGACGCGATCGAGCGCGAGGGCGGGCGAGTTCACGGACAGGGCGGGGGCGATCAGCCCCTGGGGTACTTCGCGTTGGCCTTCCTGGCGAACTCGTTGGTGTAGTTGGCCTTGAGGTCCAGCTTCGCCTTCCCGATCGCCTCGTCCACGCTCGCCAGCGCACGCAATGCGGTTGCCGACCCCGCCTCGGGAAAGATGCCATCGGGGGACAGTGCGCCCCTGGCCTTCAGGAACGCGTCGATGTACACCGCGCGGTCGCCGAGGAGGTAGCTCTCCGGCACGACCTTGATGATGTCGCTCGGCCCGGCCTGCTGGATCCACTTGTTGGCGCGCACGATCGCGTTCGTCAGCGCCTGCGACACGCCCGGATTCTTCTCCACGAAGGCAACCGGCGCATAGAGGCAGGCCGCGGGCATCGGCCCGCCGAAGACCTTGTCGGCTTCGGCGACGTCGCGCGTATCGGAAATGATCCGGATGTCCCCTGCACGCTGCAGGATGGTGATGACCGGGTCCAGGTTGGAGATCGCGTCGATCTGCCCCGAGCGCATCGCGGCCACCGCACCCTGGGAGGCGCCGACGCCGACGTAGGAGACGTCGCTCGGCCGCAGACCCGCCTTGGCGAGCACGAAGTTGGACATCACGTTGGTCGACGAGCCGGGTGCCGTCACGCCGATCTTCTTGCCCTTGAGCTCGGCGACCGACTTGAAGTTCGGCATCGTCTTGGCGTTGACCGCCAGCACGATCTGCGGGGCGCGTCCCTGCAGCACGAAGGCGCGCATCGGCTGCCCCTTGAACTGCATGTTGAGCGTGTGCTCGAACGCACCGGACACCACGTCGGCGCTGCCGCCGACCACCGCCTGCAGCGCACGCGACCCGCCGGCGAAGTCGACGATGTTGACCTGCAGCCCTTCGGCTTCGAAGTACTTCAGCTGCTCGGCCACCGTCAGCGGCAGGTAGTACAGGAGATTCTTGCCGCCGACGGCGATGGTCACGTTCTTGCGCTCGAGCGCCTGTGCGCGGGTGAGCGCCGGCATCGCGAGCGCGGCGGCACCCGCCGCCGCGGCCGTGAGGAAGTCGCGGCGATCCATATTCTTCTGCATGGCGTCTCCTTTGTCTTGGACGGTCTGCGCGGCGCGCAGCCTTCGCTTGGCGCCCAAGTATAGGACGGGTGAAGGCGCCCTATTCCCTGATCGGCGGCGGCGCACGCTGCCTCAGGCCTGTGCGGCGTGCGCCTGCCGTTGCCGCGCCGACGCCCATAGCAGCATCGCCATGCCGGCCAAAGCGGAGAACACCGACGCCAAAAGGATGCCGAGCTTGGCGCTGTCGAGCAGGTGCGGCTCGAACGCGAGATTGGCGATGAAGAGCGCCATGGTGAACCCGATTCCGGCAAGCATGCCGCCTCCCGTGATCAGGCTCCAATTGAGGCCCCGCGGACGGCTCGCCAGGCCGGAACGCAGCGCCACCCAGCTGAATGTCAGGATGCCGAACGGTTTGCCGAGGGCGAACGCGAGGAACACCGCGACCGTGACCGGGTTCCCGATCCCGTCCGTGGCGAGCGGCAGCCCCGCATTCGCGAGCGCAAAGAGGGGCATGATCACGAATCCGACCCACGGATGGAGCCCGATCTCCAGACGCTCCACCGGAGACAGGGATTCGCGCACGGCGATCTCCGCCGTCAGCAAGGTCCTGCGATCCCTGGTGTCGCCGCTGCCCTCCTCCTCGTCCGGGTGGGAGACGACCTGGTCGAGGATGGAGTAGAGGCGGTCATCGCTGACCCATCGCCGCGCCGGCGTCATCAGGCCCAGTATCACCCCCGTGACCGTCGCGTGGATGCCGGAGGCATCCACCGCGAGCCAGATCAGGGCGCCAGCGGCAAAGTATGCGGGAAAGCCGCGGAAGCCGGTCGTCGCCATGATCCGCACGATCGCGATGCCGAGCGCGCCCACCGTGAGCGCGCCCCATGAAAGGGCGTCACTGTAGCCGACCGCCACCACGGCGATCGCACCGATGTCGTCGACGATTGCCAGGGACAGCATGAACACGCGCAGGCTCTGCGGTATCCGCCTGCCGAGCAGCGCCAGGCACCCGATGACGAAAGCGGTATCGGTAGACATCACGGTGCCCCAGCCGTGCTGACCCGGCTGGCCCCACTGCAGCGCCAGGTACAGTGCCGCGGGTACGATCATCCCGCCGAGGGCTGCCGCGATGGACAGCGCAGCCATGCTCGGCTTCCTGAGTTCGCCGAGCACCAACTCCCGCTTCAACTCCAGGGCGACCAGGAAGAAGAAGAGGGTCATCAGGGCGTCGTTGATCCAGTGCCGCAGCGAGCGCGCGTACTCGAACATGCCCACGTGGAGTCCCACGCGCGTCTCCCACATCGCGTCGAACGCCTGGGCTCCCGGAGAGTTCGATACGGCGAACGCGATGGCGGTCGCCAGGAGCAGCAACGCGCCTGCGGCGGCCTCGATGCGGAGGAACCGTGCGAACGGCCTGGTGACCCGGTCGATCCACTCCTTCGGCAGCCGGTCCAGTCGCCCATTGGTCCGTGGAACCTCGCTCATCGGTACACGCCACGGCAGCCTTCGCATCGGGAAGAGCGTAGTATGGATCGATGGCGAAGCCGCGACGGCGTCAAGCGCACGGCATCGCTTCTTTCAGGAGAAGCGCATGGCAAAAGGCCAACTTCGAAGCAACCGCGAGCACAAGAAGCCCAAGCAGCCGAAGAAGCCGGCGGTGCCGGCGACGACGCCGTTCCTGGGGACGCCGGCCAGGCCGGCGGGCCACGGCCCGGGCGGGAAGCGCTGACGCCCGACTGGCCGCGCGCGAGGCCGCTGCCGCGGAGTGCATGCGCCGCCGACGGCCAGGTGAACTGTGCGTCGACCGCACCCCTGCCCGATGCCGACTTCCCCAGGCATCGTCGATGCCGCGCAGAATCGCATCCTCGCAGCGCTCCCCACTGACGAGCGCGAGCGCGTGTACCCGCTATTGGAACGCGTGCAGATGCCGCTCGGCAGGGTGCTCTACGAATCCGGCAGCCGGCTGGATCACGTGTACTTCCCGGCAAACGCCATCGTGTCGCTGCTGTACGTGATGGCCGACGGCGCGTCGGCCGAGATCGCCGTCGTCGGCAACGACGGCATGGTCGGGGTCGCGCTGTTCATGGGCGGAGAGACGACCCCGAGCCGCGCGGTCGTGCAGAGTGCCGGGGTGGCTTATCGGCTGGCGGGCAAGGCGCTCAAGGAGGAGTTCCGGCGCGGCGGCATGATGCAGCACCTGCTGCTGCGTTACACGCAGGCCCTACTCACGCAAATGGCGCAGACGGCAGTCTGCAATCGCCACCACTCCGTCGATCAGCAGTTGTGTCGCTGGTTGCTGCTGAGTCTCGATCGCCTGGCGTCGAACGAGCTGACGATGACACAGGAACTGATCTCCAACATGCTGGGCGTGCGCCGCGAGGGCGTGACGGAGGCCGCGGGCAAGCTGCAGTCCGCCGGCATCATCCGGTACCGCCGCGGCCGCATCGTCGTCATCGACCGTCCCGCCCTCGAAGCACAGGCGTGCGAGTGCTATGCGGTCGTCCGACGGGAGTGCGATCGACTGATGCCCCCCGGTCATTGAGGGGCCCGGCGTGCCGCTGCGCCGGGTGCGAGGGCGCCGCCCTCGTCCTCCCATCGCGAGAGCGCCTGCGCCGACTCGGCCGTGAGCCAGGTGCGCGGCCGGAGCCTCCTGACCGTGCAGGCGCGCTGCCATGCGAGCGCGGCCTCGGCCCCGCCCAGGAGCCCTTCGTAGAGACGGCGTCTCATCGAGTGGCCTTGCGAAGACCCGGCGCGATCGCGTGCCGGCCGCGCAGTACCGCCTGCACTTTTCGGAATGCAAGGATCGAAAGGTAATCCGTCAGCCGTGCACCGCTCGCCAGCTTCGCGTACTCGGTCGTGCACAGCCGCGTGATCTCATCGACGGAGGTTTTCGTTTCCTCCGCGAGAACGGCGATGGCTTGTTCCTCATGGGACGGTGTGTTGCGCTGTGTTTGCACGCTGGGCTTTCGAAATGGGTGGCTCGGACGATGTCGCTGCGCGAAGTTGCCCGGGTCGCGCAGATCAAGGCGCTACGGCGGCCGCGCCGAGTGTCATCGGCAGGCTCATCCGCTCCATGCGGTAGGAAGCAGGCAGATACACGAGATCCAGCTGCATCCCCTTCATTGCGTCGGCCTTCAGGGCCTCCGCCGGGACGTCGACGTCGACCGACTGCGTTGCGGACTCGCCCGGGTCGAGCCGCTCGGCCGTCCCGTAACCCGTGAACTTCACGGCGGCGGACTGAATCTGCTTGTCCTCGGGATTCATCGGCTGCCCCGTGGCATCGACGAACCGGATCTGCCCCTCGATCAGGCGGACGGTCTGATCGACTGAGTTGTTCGTCAGCACCAGCTTTCCGCTGAGCTTGGCGGGCGACACGACCTTGCCCGACTCCTTCTCGACCCGTTCCGTCACCCTCATCTCCGTGAGCTGGCCTTTCATGATCCCGGTCTGTATCTCGATGGAGGCGGGCGTCACGGCGTACACGCGTTCCTCGATCGCCGTGACCGCCTCCGGCTGGCGCTGCGCGCAACCCATCGTCACCACGGCAAGACCTGCCGCGACCGTCAATCCCGCTCGTTTCCACATGACCGTCTCCTCGACGCTACGCTGACGATCGAAATCGGCCGTCACCGCGCACCTTCGGAGCGTACGCGGTCGCGACGTGCTGCTCTGTGCGGTGACGAACATACCGGGCGGAGATCCCCGGTAGCGCGGGCGGACGGCCCCCGGCGGGTGGCCTACCCGAGCCCCGGCTCGGTCCGACCGGCCCGGAGGCGGAGGGACGGGCGAGATCCGAGCACGCCCGGCGCGACACGCCCGTGCCGCTCGCCTCCCGGCGGCTATTCGGGCGTCATCGTCCGTCGCTGGTGGTCATCGAGTGCCGAGGATGCGTGGACGTGGGGGGGAACGATCTGGCACGAGGACTCGGAAGCCGTGGACTGAACACGCTCGGCTTGCTGCCGCCGCACCGCGGGAATGACGCACCGCGTGCGTCAGCACGGAGAAAGACGCCCCGCGCTGCGAGCGAGCGTGCCCTCCGCTGCGCATGAACCCATCCTCGGCGCGATCCCCGGTCGCGCGAACTCATCCCGCGTCATCCCGCGTCGCGATTCGGAGGAGACGAACGTCGGACCCCTTCAAGGGTCGCGTACCGCGCGGCGAGCGGTCACTCCCGCTCACCCCGCTCACTTCACCCTGATCTTCGTGATCTCGATGTCCCGCAGCAGCGGATCGCCCTCGCGTGCGATCTCGTTCTCCAGCAGCGAGCCGCAGCCGGGGCAGAAGAACTGCCGGAACACCGGGCGCTCGTCGATGTAGCGCTTGTAGTCGCCGACGTTGGGGTTGGAATGCCGGATGTCGTTGTCCTCGCGGATCGCGTGGTCCTTGTAGTTGTCGCTCAGCGGGCCGAGGTCGGCGGCGCACTTGGCGCAGCAGGTGTGCAGCGCGTCGCCGTTCCTGCGCACGGCGAGGTTCTCGGTGACTCGCGCGAGCTCCGGGCCGTTCAGGGTGCGCGCCTTGCGGCCCGCCTTTGCCACCCGGGCCGCACGCCGGTCCGCGCGTAGCTTGGCGGTGGCCTCCGCATCGAGCCGCTCGTCATCGGTCACCACCACGCCGTAGATCTCTCGCGCCGCCTCGCGCGACACCGCGCGGTTCTCGACCACGTCCTTCCAGACGCGTTCGGGCTCGCGCTCGAACGGATCACCGAAGCCGCCCGCGGCGGTCCAGATCACCGCGTACACGTCCTGAGGATTCTGGATGAAGTTCTCCTGGCGCAGGCCGAGCTCGACCTTGTTGCCCTTCACCTCGGCGATGTCCGAGATCATGTCCCGGCTGGCGAGGCGCTCCTTGATGTCGGTGTCGCGCACGAACTTGTACACGTTCACCGTCGCCGGATAGCCGCCCATCATGCCGGTGGAGGTCGGCAGCGCGTTGCCCGAGGAGAGCGTGTCCTGCGTGATCATCGCGGTGCGATGCGGCACGAAGCAGGTCTCGGCCGAGAGACCGCCGCGCCAGCGGCCCGCGCCGCCGGAGTCGATCACTTCCTTGCGATAGAGGATCAGCAGCGGGAAGGACTGCTCGTTGTGCTCGACGTTGGGCAGGCGGCAGATCGGCGTGCGCGACTGGCCGCCGTTGGAGATGCCGTCGCCGGTCGAGAACGCGCCGATGGCGCCCCCGATCGGATCGACCAGCAGGTAGCCGTACTTCTCGCCCCACTGGTCGATGCCGCGGAAGATGCTCGCCGGCCACTGGCTGGTGCCGCCGATGCACATGATGTCCTCTCGCATGCGCGCATCCGAGAACAGCATCTTCGACAGCACGTTGTAGGCGGGATAGAGGCTGATCTCCATCGCCTGCACCGGCGCGGTGGACACCGACGCCGGGAAGGTCGCGCAGTTGAACGTGCCCGGCGTCGGGTCGAACTCGACGTGCCGCAGGCCGCCGCCGATGGCGAAGTACTGGTCCCAGCACAGGAGCTGGTTCAGCGCCACCATGATCGCGCCGCGCCAGCCCGAGTACGTCGCGTTCATCGCGCCGTCCTGCAGCGCGCTGCCGGCATTCTCGAAAATCAGCTTGTTGCCCTGCTTGCGCAGCGTGAGCATCACCTCGTGCGTGCGGCGGTCGCCGGGGCGGCAGCACTCGACGTAGGTGCGGTCGCGCCAGACGCCGTCGGGCAGCCGCTTCAGCTTGTCGAGGAACGCCTTCTCGGAGGTGTCCAGGATGCGGCGCATGACGCCCTTCACCACCGTGGGGCCGTAGCGCTCGATGAGGCGCAGGATGCGGTCCCGCGCGGTCACGTTGCCGGCGAGCTGCGCGCGGAAGTCGAGCGCCACCGCATCCGGCTTGCGCGAGGCGCGCAGGTACACCTCCTCGATGTCGCGGCGGATCTCGTTGTTCTCGATGATCTTCACCGGCGGCATGCAGATGCCTTCCTCGTATGCGTTCTCGGCGGAGCCGCAGAACGAGGACGGCGTGATGCCGCCGATGTCGTACTGGTGCAGGCAGTTGGTGACCCAGCAGAAGAGCTCGCCCTTCCAGAACACCGGGCAGATCAGCATCACGTCCTGCTGGTGCGCCGCGCCCACCCAGGGATCGTTGGCGAGGAACATGTCGCCGTCGCGGATCCCGGGATTGTCGGAGCGGTACTCCAGGATCCATTTGACCTGCGTGTCCGTCACGCCCGACATGTACTGCATGTACGGGCCGAAGTAGACGAACTCGCCGTCCTCGGTGAGGATGGACGGGTTGAGATCGAGCGCGTACATCGCCACCGGCGAGCCGGAGATGCGCTGGATGGTCGCGCCGTGCTCCTCGTTGACGTGCCACAGCGAGTGGCGGACCACCTCGTAGGTGATCGGGTCGATCTTCTCGTCGGCCTTCCTGTGGAGCTTGAGCTTGGGCGAGATGGCGAGCTTCTTCGGCGGGACGTAGCCGTACGTCTTCCCGTCGAACTTGACGTCCTTCATCTCGCTGACTTTGCGAAGCTTCAGGTCGGGGGCGTTCATGCGTCGTGCCTCCTGTTGTGCGGCCGAGCCGGGTCAGCCGAACGTGATCTCGAAATTGCCGTACGCATCCACCTTCAGCGTCCGGCCGGGGTGCACCACCACGTTGGTCTGCGCGGTCTCCACCACGCACGGGCCGGGGATGCGGTTGCCGGGCAAGAGCTCGGCGCCGTCGAAGATCGGCGTCTTCACCACCTTCTTCGCCTCGGTCCAGTAGATGTCGCGGGGGGCGCGCTTGGCCGCCTTGGGGATGACGCCGGACAGGCGCACGGCCTTGGAAAGCTTCGGCCGCGGCGTCGGCGCGCTCGCGCGCACGCGCAGCGTCACGATCTCCAGCCGCGCGTTGCGGTACGACGAGCCCTTGCCGTAGAGCTGCTCATAGCGCTTGTAGAACGCCTCGCGCAGCGGCTCCTCGAACTTGCCCCTGAGGCGCGGCGCGTCGAGCATCACCTCGACCTCGTTGATCTGGCCGCGGTGGCGCATGTCGAGCGAGAAGCTGTACTTGCGCCGCGACCCGGGGATGCCGTCCTTCTCCATCTGCGCGTCGGCCTTGGCCTGGAGCGCATCCAGCACGCCGTTCACGCGCGCGGCATCGAACGGCGTCGCCTGGATGTCCACCTGCTCGTACACGTGCAGGATGTCCGCCGACGCGGCGCCGAACGCGCACCAGGTCGAGGCGATCTCCCGCAGCGGCACGATGACCTTCTGCACGCCGAGCTCCGAGCCGAACACGCTGGCGTGCACCGGTCCCGCGCCGCCGAAGGCGTAGAGCACGAAGTCGCGCGGGTCGTAGCCCTTCTCGACCGTCATCTTCCGGATGATGTCGGCCATCTTGAACTCGGCGATCTTCGCGATGCCCGCCGCGGTCTCGTTCACCGAGAGCCCGAGCTTGTCCGCCACCGCCTTCACCGCGGCCACGGACTTCGCCTTGTCGAGCTTCATGCGGCCGCCGAGGAAGTTCTCCGGGTCGATGTAGCCCAGCACCACGTCGGCGTCGGTGACGGTCGGGGTCGTGTTGCCCTTGCCGTAGCAGGCCGGGCCGGGATCGGCGCCCGCGCTCTGCGGGCCGACGCGCATGGACTTCGACAGCGTGTCCACGACCGCCAGGCTGCCGCCGCCCGCACCGATCGCCTCGATGTCCACCTTCGGCAGGAAGTAGTCGTACTGGATGACGTTGGACACGAAGGAGTACTCGGGCGCGCCCTGCGCGATGATGCCCACGTCGAACGACGTGCCGCCCATGTCGGTGGTGATGATGTTGGGCGTGCCGACGAGCTTGCCGAAGTACACCGAGCCCGTGACGCCGGCGACCGGGCCGGAGTCCAGCGTCAGCAGCGGCGACTCCATCGCCTTCTCCACCGACACCGAGCCGCCGCCGCACTGCGCGATCTGCAGCGGATTGCGGTAGCGGTTCTGCTTGAGCTGCCGGTTCAGGTTGTCGAGGTACTTCGACATCACCGGGCCGATGTAGGCGTTCAGCACCGTCGCGGTGGTGCGCTCGTACTCGCCCCACTTGGGCGCGATGTCGATCGAGCAGGACACGAACACGTGCGGTGCGATGCGGCGGACCATCTCCGCCACGCGGCGCTCGTGCGCGGCGTTGCGGAACGACCACAGGAAGCAGACCGCGATGGCGTCGCAGCCGTCGGCGAGCAGCTCGCGGATGGCGGCCTCCGCCTCCTGCTCGTTCAGCGGCACGATGATCTCGCCGAAGCAGTCGACGCGCTCGGAGATGCCCTTCACGCGCCGCTTGGGCACGATCGGGTCGGGCTTCTGGCTTTCCGGGAAGTGCACCACCTTCGCGATGTCGCGCGAGTTGACGCCGCGCGAGCCGCGCATGATGTGGATCGCATCCTCGTGGCCGCGGGTGGTGATCAGGCCCACCTTCGCGCCCTTGCGCTGGATGAGCGCGTTGGTTCCCACCGTCGTGCCGTGCGTCAGGACGCGGATCTGCTCGCAGAAGTCCGCGAAGCCGAGCTGCAGACGGTCGGCCGCGACGCGCATCGCGTTGAGCATCCCTTCGGCGAAGTTGCCCGGCGTGGACGACGACTTGGTGGCGGTGATACCGCCCTTCTGATCGATGACGACGCAGTCGGTGAACGTGCCGCCGATGTCGACGCCGACGAGATACGGACCCATCGGACTCCCTCCTGGACTAGAGCTGTGCTTGTTGGTCGGCGCAGTCTAGGAAGCCCCACCGGCGGTCGCAAATAGCATTTGGGCATCCCGCCCATGCCGGCGGTCTATGGGCCGGTCACGGGACCCTGGCGTTGGGCCACTGCCCCGCGCCCACGCGCAGCCTCACCATTTCCTGCAGCATGTCGCGCACCAGGGTGCCCACCGGCGACAGCCCGCGTTCCCGCGAGTAGATCATCGTCCAGGCGACGTGCAATCCCTCGATCGGCGCCGCGCTCAGGCGTCCCTGCCGCAGGCCCGAGTCCGCGGCGCAGTACGGCAGCACGCTGCAACCGATGCCCTGCGCGACCAGGTCCACCATCGCGGCCGTGGAGTTGCCGTCGATGACGATGCGCAGCGGCAGTTGCGCCGCGGCGAGGGCGTTCTCCACGATCAGGCGCAGGCTGTTCGGCCGGCTGGTGAGGATGAGCGTCTGCTGCGACACCGACTCGAGCGACACCGGCTGGTCGGCGCGCAGTCCGGCTTCGGGCGGCGCGAGGAGGTACAGCTGCTCGGTCAGCAGCGGCTCGCTTTCCACCTGGGCGAGCGGCTCCAGGTCGGATACCACCGCGCAGTCGATCTTGCCCTGCCGCACCTGCTCGTTGAGGAACACGCTGATGCCCTCGTACAGGTGCATCACCACCTGCGGGTGGCGCTGCCGCACCTCGCCGGCGAGCGGCACGGTGACCATCTCGCGCATCGACGGCGGCATGCCCAGGCTCACTTCCCCGCGCGGATCGTTGCCCTGCGCTGCGATGTCCTCGCGCAGGCGCTCGAGATCGCGCAGGATGGCGGCGGCGCGGTCGCGCAGCAGCAGTCCCGCCTCGGTGAGCGTGACCCCGCGCTCGAAGCGGTGGAACAGCGCCGTGCCGAGCTCGTCCTCGAGTGCCCGGATCTGCCGGGACAGGGCGGGCTGGGCGATGTGGAGCACGTTGGCCGCGCGGGTGAAGCTGCGCAGCTCCGCGATCTGCAGGAAATACTGCAGTTGCCGCACGTTCATGCGCGTTCAACGCCACAAGAGGGGCTACGCCCCCCTCGCGACTCTCCCCGCAAGTGGGGCGGACGGGCCCTCATTTCTTCCTGTGCAGCCTGGCGATCACCGCCGGGCCGCCTTCGAGGAACGACACCACGTCGCTCTCGATCACCGCGTCGATGTCCTCCGGGACCTTCGCGCCGTGCACCCACTTGCGGACCCCGTAGTAGAAGATCTTCTCGTTCAGCACCCGGATGGTCTCGATCTCCATCTCCTTCGGCGGCACCTTCG
>CAZKHE010000005.1:0-13701 GCA_964552535.1 uncultured Enterobacteriaceae bacterium
ACCCAACGGCTCGACCAGCACCCACACCTATCGGCTGTTCGATTGTTAAAGAGCGCGCTTCTTACAAACTCATCTGGGGACGAATCTGCAGAAGCAAAGCCCGCTATTTTAGCCGGCTTTCCCGGCCCGTCAACCCCTGCGCAGAAATTTTTTGCGAGGAGGCTTTCGGGAGCGACGACCGCGGCACCCGTTGCGGGCACCTCTAGTACAGACCGCTGACCGCGCGGAGAGTTCACTTCAGTTCGACCGCCGCGCGACGGGAGGCAGATGATACCCGCTTTGCCCGCCGCGCACATCGGGGCAGCCCTGATGACATCGTCATCGGGTCTGCTATGCCGCGCGCGCGAGGAACACTTCGTCCTCGCCGTGCTCGCGCAAGAGCGCGAGCAGCTTCTGGCGCATGATGAGGCCGGGCTTGTCGGTCTCCATGTGGAACTCGACGCGCCGGGTGGTATCGATGCAGACGTCGAAGTCGGTGCTCTCGAGGATCGCGCGATCCTCCTCGGTGACCTGGCGATCGAAGGCAATGATGTCCTTCGCCGGTACGTCCTCTTCGCGATCACTGCGGTAGCACCATTGGACGCACATCATGGACGCGTCGTCGATGGGCGTCGCGCAGGTGATGATGGCGTGCCGCAGGCCGTTCGGATAGCTGATCCCAAGCCGGCGCACGAACGGCATGAACCACTTGCCGCGCATGGTGCGGACGGTCCGCTCGCCGCTCGTCCCGGTGACCGATTCCGACACGCCGCCGAAATTGCGCACGGGCGTCTCCACGTAGGTCTCGAGGCCCCACTCCGAAGGCTCGATGCGCATGAGCTCGGGCTTCGGCTGCTGCACGATGCCGAAGCTCGCGCGGTGCGTGAACGCGATGTGCGACATGTCGAAGGAGTTCTCCATGAGGCGGAACGCGCAGCACTTCCACACCTCGTAGAACTGGTCGATGTGCCGCATGCCGGCATCCTCGGCCTCGGGCAGATCCGGAATGCCGACCAGCGGCTCCTCGAGCGCAACCCACACGTAGCCATAGCGGGCCTCCGCCCGGTATGCGTCCACCTTCGAGTTGCCCGGAATCGCCGCATCCGCGCTCTGCGGAATGCGTACGCAGCGTCCGGTGCGATCGTAGGTCCAGCCGTGATAGCCGCAGACCAGGTTGCCGCTCTCGCAGAATCCCTTCGACAGCTCTGCGGTGCGGTGACAGCATCGGTCGCGGATGGCGGCGGGCCGCCCCTCCGCATCGAGCCACAGGACGATCTTCTCGCCCAGCAGGGTGAACGGCTTCGGACCGCCGCCGAGCATTGCGACCGGCATCACCGGATACCAGAACCTGCGCAGCGTCTTCTGCTTCGTCACCAGCATCGCCCTCGCCCCCTTTAGAAGTGCACCTCGGTCTCGCCCTGGCTCTGCAGGAGCTCCATCAGCATCTTGCGCATCATCAGGCCGGGCTTGTCGGACTCCATGTGGAACTCCACCCGGCGACGCGTGTCGACGCACGCGTCGTAGTCGGTCGCTTCCAGGATCTCCCGATCCTCCTTGACGATCGCGGCATCCCAGGCGATCAGCTCCGCGGTCGAGCAGTCCTCTTCGCGATCGTTGCGATACAGCCACTGCACCAGCATCAGCTTGCCGTCTTCCATCGGCGTGGCGCAGTTGTAGATGATGTGGTGCAGGCCGCTCGGATAGATGCAGCCGAACCGGCGCACGAACGGCATGTACCAGCGGTTGAAGAGATGCCGCTCCGTGACCGGGTCGGTGGTCCCCGTCACGCGATGGCTGGCAGGCGGGTTGTTGATCGGGACGATGGTCTCCGCCTCGAAGCCCCAGTCGGCCGGATGGATCTCGTACTTCGAGGGGCGCGGCTGATCGAACTGGCCGAAGTTCGCCTTGTGGACGTAGCTGAAGTGCGAATTGTCGAAGGAGTTCTCCATCACGCGCAGGGGGCTCGTGTTCCAGCTCTCGTAGAACTGGAAGATCCGGCGAAAGCCGGGCGCCCCGTCCTCCTGGAACACGGGGATGGGCTGCAGCGGCTCGTCGAGCGCGACCCAGGCGTAGCCGTAGCGCGCTTCGCAGCGGTAGCTCGTCGTGCAGGCACCGGCGGGAATCTGGGCGTCCGGTTGCTGCGGGATCCGGACGCATCGGCCGGTGCGGTCGTACTCCCACCCGTGATAGCCGCAGACGATGTTCCCCGCCTGCACGAAGCCCCTGGAGAGCTGCGCGGTGCGGTGGCAGCAGCGATCCTTGACCGCGGCCGGAGTGCCGTCCCGATCCAGCCACAGCACGATCTTCTCGCCCAGAAGCGTGAACGGCTTCGGTCCTTCGCGAAGCTGGTCGATGGGAACGGTGGCGTACCAGAACTTTCGCAGGGTCTTCTGACGCGTGACTAGCATGGGCGGTCTCCGAAAGGTGCGACGGGGAACGTCATCCGGGACCGAGCGGCGGGCTGCAGCGATGCGGCGTATTGCATTCGGGCCTCTCGGTGCCTGAACGGGGACGGGTGAACGCGAGAGCAATGTCCCGCCGGCAGGACACCGGCTAACCGCTTCTACTCTCGCGAAGCATTATGGCAAAGCGCATGCCATCCGCACAGTCCTTGTGCTTCAAGCCCTTGCGGCCCCGACTACGAGTGGGCGCGCACCATGGACGCGCGCCGCGCCCCGACACGGTGCGCACTAAGGCAGGACGCGGGCGTCCTTCACGAGGTCGAGCGTATACGCGGACCGGTAGTCGAATCCCGGCTTGAGCTGCCCCGTCTGCACCATGAACTCGAACGTCCGCCGCCAGCGCTCGTCGGTCATGGCGAGGATGCCCTGCTTCACGGCGTCCCCGCCGGCGACGAGGCCGTAGGCCTTCATCTTCTCCAGGCCGAAGGCGAGCAGGTCGTCCGGCATCTGCGGGTTGTCCTTCTTGATGAGCGCATTGCCCGGCGACGGATCGACGAGATAGCTCTTCCAGCCTTCGGCCGTCGCTTGCACGAAGCGCTGGAGCACGTCGCGGCGCTTCGCGAGCTGATCACGCGTGACGACGAGCGTCTGTGCGTAGGGCGGATAACCGAAGTCGGCGAGCAGGAAGAGCACCGGCTTCACGCCGCCTTTCTCCACCGAGTACGGTTCGGAAGTGACGTAGCCCTGCTGCGATAGGTTCTTGTCCACGAGGAACGGCTGCACGCTGAAGGCGTACGGCCGCTTCTGCGCATCACTGAACCCGTACTGACGGCGCAACCAGGGCCAGAACGTCGTATCGCTCGCCGCGCTGATCGCGATCGGCCGGCCCTTCAGCTCCTCGAGACGGGAGACGCCCGGATGGGCGATGATGACCGCCGGATCCTTCTGGAACGTCGCGGCGATCGTCACCAGCGGCAGACCCTGCTCCACGCCCTTCAGCGTCTGGATGTCGTAGCCCATGAAGACGTCCATCTGGCCGGCGAGCAGGAGCTGCATGCCGTTGACCTGCGGGCCGCCCATGCGGATGGTGACGTCCAGTCCATGTCGCCGGTAGATGCCCTCGGCCACCGCCTGGTAGAAGCCGCCGTGCTCCGCCTGCGCATACCAGTTGGTGCCGAACACGAGCTTGGTCAACGGCTGCTGGGCACCGGCGTGAAGGGGCACGAGCGCCGCGGCGAGGGCGACGAGGAAGCGGAGCATCGGGGCGGATCTACGTTGGGGAGCCGGCAGGTTGCACGAAGCGGTGGATGTCGGCAAGCGTCCGCGCCCAGCCGTCGGCGAGCGAGTCGAGGAGCCGTGCGCCCTTCTCCGGCGTGGCAAGCGTGGGGTCGCCGAGCACGCCGCTTCGAGTGAGATCGGCGGTCAGCCACGCGAATGGCAGCGCGCCCTCCATGCTGAGCAGGCCTCCCGCAGGAAGCCCGCGCGGATACTCGGTGACCGCGCGCTCCATGCGGACGGTCTCCGGCAGCAGCGCCATGAGCAGGGACGTCTCCGCCGCACCCGCGTGGATGCCGAGCTCCATCTCCTTCGCGGGAAAGAGCGCCGCCGCGCAGTGGGGCACGCGCCAGATGAACAGCGGGAACACCGAGAGGTCGCGATGCCTTTCGCGCGCATCGCGCGCCGCGATCTCCAGCACCTGCGGCTGGCCGCCGTGGCCATTGACGAAGGCGACCTTGCGGAAGCCGCTGCGGTAGAGCGATTCCGCCACCTCGAGCAGCGTCGCGAGCAGCGTGTGGACAGTCAGCGTGATCGTGCCGGGAAAGTCGACGTGCTCGTTCGATTTTCCGTAGCAGAGCGGCGGCAGCGCGTACGCGGGCACGTCCGGGGGCAGCCGGGAGAAGGCGCGCCCGAGCACGCCGCAGGTGATGATCGTGTCCACCGCAACGGGCAGATGCGGCCCGTGCTGCTCGATTGCGGCAACCGGCTGCACCACGACGGTGTTCGCCTTGTCGGGCAGCGCGCCGATCTCGGCGGCGCTGAGATAAGGCAGAAAGCGCCCGGGTGGAATCCAGCCGTGGAGCATCAGCGTGCGAGGACCGCGAGGTCCGCCTCGTCCAGCGCGTCGGGAATGCCGCCGCGGATCAGTTCGGCGAACGCTTCGTTGGGGACCATCGTGGTGAGGCAGTAGAGCCGGCTCCCGCCGGTGTTCTCCACGACGTGCTCGACGCCGGCGCGCACCAGGAAGGAATCCCCCTTCCGGATCGGCAGCCGCTCGCCGTTGCACAGCGCCACGCCCTCGCCGTGCAGGACGTAGAACAGCTCGTCCGCGGCCGCGTGCACGTTCGGAGGGGTCTTCCCCCCCACGTCGAAGATCTCGACCACCGTGATGAAGGTGGTCCCGCTCTCCAAGGGATCCGCGATGACCGCGAACTTGTTCGTGTCGGAGGCCTTGATCCGGAACACCTTGTGCTGCGCGGAGGTCTTCGCGACGGCAGTCATGCGAGCCCCCCCAGGAGATCGTCCGAGCCGAGCGTGAAGCCGAAGCACACGCGAACGTTGTAGAGCGCGGCGTCCCAGCAGTACGCCGGGGACGTCGTTGCCGCGCAGTCCTCGACGAGGATCGTGTCGTAGCCGAGGAAGTTCGCGTCCATGAGCGTCGCGAGCACGCACTGGTCCGCGTTCACCCCGCCGAAGAGGACGGTCGTCACGCCGAGGTTGCGCAGGATCGCGTCGAGCGGGGTGTCCCAGAAGCCGCTCATGCGGTACTTGTCCACGCGGACGTCGGTGGGCGCGATTTCCAGCTCGTCGACGACCGCTGCGGCCCAGCTGTCCTTCTGCAGCACCGGTGCGCCGCTGCCCGGCAGCGGATCGCCGATGCCCACCGACCGGCCGTCGCCGTTGTACACGTGGAGCAGGCAGGGACTCAGGTTGAGCTTGTCCGGCCGGTTACCCCAGTTCACCCAGATGACCGGCACGTCGGCACGGCGTAGCGCGGGCAGTAGCCGCTGCAGCGGCGCGATCGGCTTGCGCGCCGGCGTGTAGTCGACGCCGATGTGGTCGAGCCAGCCGCCCTTCGTGCAGAAATCGTTCTGCATGTCGATGACCAGCATCGCGGTCCGGCCGAGATCGAGTGCGAGCGACTTCGGCTGTGCCGTGACCTCGACGCGCCGCACCGGACGCGGTGGGCGGGTCAGGTCCGCATGGTGCCGGTTCACGCGCCACTGCGTGCCGGGCCGGGCGCCCAGCAGCCTCAACGATGTTTCATCCATGTGCCTGTCTCACTCGGTTCACGGCCGCGCGCGCGTCCGCGCGCAGCGCATCGAAGTCCAGCCCGGGGATCGCGCCGTCGTCCACGAGCGGGCGGCCCCCGCACAGCAGCCACTTCACCCGCACGGCCCCGCCCAGCACCACCGGCGCCACGGCGACGTCGTGGAGCCCGAAGCAGCGCGGATCGTCGAGCGCATACACGGCGATGTCCGCGGGGCGGCCGGGTGCGAGCACGCCGACGTCGAGCCCGAGCACGGCGCCGCCTCCCGCGGTTCCCCAGTGCACGACCTGCTCGACCGTCACCGCATCAGCACCGCCCTCCTCGACGCCCGTCGCCCCCTTCGCAGCACGGTGCACGTACCAGGCCGCGTGCGCCTCCGAGAGGAAATCGCCCGGCTCGTTCGATGCCGCGCCATCGACGGCCAGCGACACCGGCATGCCCGCCGCCGCCATCCTGGGCACGGGCGCGACGCCCGAACCGAGCCGAGCGTTGCTCCCCGGGCAATGCGCCACGCCGGTGCCCGCTTCGGCCATCATGCGGATCTCGTCATCGGTCACATGGCAGAGGTGCGCGAACCACACGTCGGGACCGAGCCACTCGTGCTCGGCGCAGAACCGGACGGGCGAACACCCGTGCTCGTCCCGGAAGTAGGTCAGGTAGTCGATGTTCTCGGAGAGATGCGTGTGCAGCCGGATGCCCAGCCCGCGCGCCGTGCGCGCCATGGCGACAAGTTCGTGCGGGTGCACCCGATGTGCCGGGGTGGTGGGCGCCATGACCACGCGGCGGTGGGCGCGCGGCGCAGGGTCGTGATAGGTCGCGACGAGCCGCTCGACGTCGGCGACGAATGCGTCCAGGGTCTCGGGCCACAGGTATGCCGGGGTGTCCTGCTCGTAGCCCGGCTGGGCGCGCGTCATGCCGCCGCGGCAGAGGACGAAGCGCACGCCCAGGCGAGCGGCCTCCTCGAACAGGATGGCCGCGCCGTCGAACGCCATGCCGGGATAGTAGACGTAATGGTGGTCGGCCACGGTCGCGCAGCCGGATAGCATCAACTCGACGAGCCCGACGCGCGCGGCAACGCGCAGCGCATCCTCGTCGAGGAACCGCCGGTAGCGCGAAGGCACCTCTCGCAACCAGTCGCGCAACGGCAGATCGAGGCCCTCGGGCGTCGCCTTCATGACCGTCTGCGCGAGGTGGTGATGCGTATTCACCCACGCGGGGTACACGACGCAGCCCGACGCATCGATGACCCGCTCGTCCGGCTGCGGTGCGAGGCGCGGACCCATCTGGGCGATGATCCCGTCCCGGATCCGCAGGTCTGTCGCATCGGCACGCGCGGCCGCCCCGCGCAGCCCCGTCAGCACCGCCTCGGCGCCCCGGATCAGGAGTGCGGTCATGGCTCCGGCACCAGTTCGCTCTCGTGCCAGCTGCCGAGGGCGAGGCGCGACAGCCACACCATCAGCAGGAACAGGAGCACGCCGGTGACGGTGATCAGGAAGAGCGCGGCGAACAGCCGCGGGATGTTGATCTGGAAGCCCGCCTGCAGGATCTGATAGGCGAGCCCCGCGCCGTGCCCGCCGGTGCCGGCCACGAACTCCGCCACCACCGCGCCGATCAGCGCGAGCCCGCTCGAGATCCGCAGTCCGCCGAAGAAGTACGGCAGCGCGCTCGGGATGCGCAGGCGCAGGAGCGTCTGCAGGCGCGTTGCGCGGTTCATGCGGAAGAGGTTGGCGAGCCCGGGATTCACGCTGCGCAGGCCGAGCGTGGTGTTGGAGATGATCGGGAAGATCGCGATGATGGTCGCGCAAAGCGTGAGCGCGACCTGGGTGTCCTTCACCCAGATGATGATGAGCGGCGCGATCGCGACGATCGGCGTGACCTGCAGCAGGACCGCATAGGGAAAGAGGCTCATCTCGATCCAGCGGCTCTGCACGAACAGGAACGCGACCAGCGTCCCGATCAGGATGGCGGCGAAGAACGCGAGGAACGTGATCTTCAGCGTTACCAGCAGCGACTGCGAGAGCAGCGCCCAGTCCTCGACGAGCGTCTGCGCGACCGCAAGCGGCGAGGGCACGATGTACTTGGGCACGTCGTAGGCGGTGACCAGCACGTGCCAGACCACCAGCATCGCGATGCCGACCGCGATCGGCGCGACGAACCGCATGACTCTCGGGTTGCGGGCGAGCGGCGTCATGGGCTCACTCGTCCGTGGCGCCGCTCGCCGATGCGAGCGCCAGGAGCTCGGACAGCTCCTTGCAGTGCAGGGCGAACGCCTGCGACACGCGGAAAGCCTCGCCGCGGGGGAACGGCTCGTCGATGGCGACCTCGCGCAGGATGCGCCCCGGACGCGCCGACATCACCACCACGCGCGTGGAGAGGAACACCGCCTCGTAGATGCTGTGGGTCACGAACATCACCGTGAGGCGCTTCTTCGCCCACAGCGCGAGCAGGTCGGCATCGAGCCGGTTGCGGGTGATCTCGTCCAGCGCGCCGAACGGCTCGTCCATCAGCAGCAGGTTCGGCTCGGTGACCAGGGACCGGGCGATCGAAACCCGCATCTGCATGCCCCCGGACAGCTCCCGCGGATAGCTCCGAGCGAATTTCTCCAGTCCGACGAGCGCCAGCGCCTCGCCCACCGCGCGATCGGCGGTGCCGCGCTCGACGCCCGCGAGATCGAGCGGCAGCCGCGCGTTCCGGTGGACGCGCGCCCAAGGCATGAGCGTCGCCTCCTGGAACACCATCGAGAGCTTCCGCCCCGGCGCACCGACCGCCTCCGCGCCGTGTCGCCACCAACGGATGCGGCCGTCGCTCGGCGCGGCGAGTCCCGCGATCATCTTGAGGAGCGTGGACTTGCCGCACCCGGACGGGCCGAGCAGCGTGACGAACTCGCCTTCCTCGACCGTGAGATCGACGGGCGCCAGTGCGCGCGTGCCGTTCGGGTAGGTCTTCTCGACGGACAGGACCTCGACCACCGGCGGGCGCGCCGAGGGTGCGCGCGGCGCGGCGGTGCTGGTGCCGTCGGCGATGGTGTTCATGGGCGACTATGCTGGGAGCAGGTCGGGCGCTCCGCGGCCATTCTACGTTGCCGCGGCGCGCCCTACGGCATCACCTTCAGGTCGCGCACGAATTGCGTGGTGTAGGCCTGCTTCCAGTCGACGTCCGGCTTGAGCAGGCCTGCCGACACCATGTACTCGAACGTGCGCTTCCACCGCTCGTCCGTGATGATGCCGATCCCGAGCCGCGCCGCGTCGCCGCCGGTCACCAGCTGATGCTCCTTCAGCTTCGCGACGGCGTAGGCGAGCTGGTCGTCCTTCATGTTGGGGTTGTCCTTCTTGATGAGCTCGTTGGCGGGAGCCGGATCGGCGAGGTAGCTCTTCCAGCCCTCGACGGTCGCGCGCACGAAGCGGGCGACGACCTCCGGCCGCTCCTTCACCAGCTTCTGGGTGGTGACCATCGTCGTGCCGTAGGGCGGATAACCGTCGTCGGCGAACAGGTAGAACTTCGTCCTGATGCCCGCCTTCTCCGCCTGGAACGGCTCGGACGACAGGTAGCCCTGCTGCGCGAGCGAACGATCCGCGAAGAACGGCTGGAGGTTGAACGTATACGGCTTCGACTGCTCGTCGGTGTACCCGTATTTGCCCTTCAGCCAGGGCCACCAGGTCGACCGCCCGGAGGTCGCCACGAGGATCGTCCGGCCCTTCAGCCCGCCGAGGCCGGCCACGTCCTCGTGCGTGAGCATGCCCTGCAGGTCGCGCTGGAACGACGTCCCGACCGTCACCACCGGCATGCCCTGCTCGATGGCCTTCAAGGCCTGGAAGTCGTAGCCCATGATCACGTCCGCCTGTCCCGCCATCATGAGCTGCAGGCCGTTCACCTGCGGCCCGCCCATGCGGATGGTCACGTCGAGGCCGTGCTTGCGATACAGCCCCGTGGCGAGCGCCTGGTAGAAGCCCCCGTGCTCGGCCTGCGCATACCAGCTCGTCATGAACGTGAGCTTGTCCTGGGCCTGAGCGGTCGAGGCGCAGACGGCGAGCAGCATGGCGCCGGCGAGACGGCGCAGGGAACGAAAGGTCATCAGGGGCTCCCGGGGATTTGGACGCGCCGCTGACTGCAACGGATGTGCCATGCCGGCAGTCATGCGAGAGACGGCCGCTTCCGCAGGGTGCAAGAGGGCGACGGCCGCCGAGCGGGGGCGTGGGATCCCGAGGTTCGCACCACGACGGTGAACCCCGCGCCCCGCAATGGGGCATCGGCTTGCGTTCGGCTCGGAATCGTGCTCCCATTTCCCGGCTTTGCACTCGGCGAGCGCACGAAATCGCGCGGAACAGAGGGGTCCGGGCGCATGGCATACCGATTGCTGTCAGGCCCCGGGCTCGACCGGGGCTGTCCCGACTCTCTTGGAAAGGATCAGAAGAATGAAGACCACCGTGTCCCGCACGCGCCGCGCGGCGCTGCAGGCCCTGTCCGCGCTCGCCATCGCCGCCGTGTCCGGGACGGCCGCGGCGCAGGGCCTCACCAAAATCCGCTTCCAGCTCGACTGGCGCTTCGAAGGCCCCTCGGCCCTGTTCCTCCTGCCCGCTGCGAAGGGCTACTTCAAGGAGGAAGGGCTCGACGTCACCATCGACGCCGGCAACGGCTCGGGCGGCACGGTGAACCGCGTCGCCTCGGGCGCCTACGACATGGGCTTCGCCGACATCAGCGCGATGATCGAATTCCTCGCGAACAACTACCAGTTCCCGCAGGCCCGCCTGCAGGCGGTGTACATGGTGTACAGCGACACGCCGGCGGCCGCGTTCGCGCTCAAGAAGTCGGGCATCTCCAAGCCGGCGGACCTCGTCGGCAAGACGATGGGGGCGCCCGTCTTCGACGCCGGCCGCAAGGCGTTCCCGATGTTCGTGAAGGCCAACAACCTCGACGCCTCCAAGATCAAGTGGCAGTCGATGGATCCGCCGCTGCGCGAGACGATGCTCCAGCGCGGCGAGGTGGACGCGATCACCGGCTTCTACTTCACCAGCCTGCTCAACCTGAACGCGCGCGGGATCAAGGACGACGAGATCGTCGCGATGAAGTATCCCGACTTCGGCGTGAAGCTCTATGGCAACGCGGTCATCGCCAGCCCCAAGTTCATCGCGGAGAATCCGCAGGCCATCGCCAAGTTCCTGCGCGCGTTGAACCGCGGCATCAAGGACGTCATCGCCGACCCCGATGCCGCCATCAAGTACGTGAAGGATCGCGACGCGCTGATCGACGAAGCGCTCGAGCGCCGCCGCCTGAAGCTCGCGCTGGACATGGTCGTCGCGACGCCGGAGTTCAAGGCCAACGGCATCGGCGCGGTCAACAAGATCAAGCTGGAGGACACGGTCGCACAGGTCGTCTCCGCCTTCGGACTCAAGATGACACCCAATCCCGACCAGATCTTCAACTCGAGCTTCCTGCCCGCGCGCGGGGAGCGGAACGTCTTCGCGAAGTAGCATCGCGGTCGCGAAGGACGCACGGCCCCTGCGCCGGCAGGGGTTTTTTTTTGCCCGACCGCAACACGGCCGCGGAGGCGGGCGAGGCAACGCAGCATGGGGAGAACAATGGCCGAAGCGTTCGTGGATTTCGACCGCGTCGATCTCGCATATGACGAGACCAGCGGCAACGCCGTGGAGGACATCACCCTCCGCATCCAGGAGGGTGAGTTCATCGCGATCGTGGGCCCCTCGGGATGCGGGAAGTCCACCTTCATGAAGCTCTGCACCGGCCTGCGTCCGCCGACCCGGGGCACGGTGATCGTGGACGGCCGCCAGGTCGCAGGTCCCCTGAAGATCGTCGGCATGGCGTTCCAGGCCCCCAACCTCCTGCCCTGGCGCACGACGCTGGACAACGTGCTGCTGCCGCTCGAGATCGTCGAGCCCTACCGGTCGACGTTCAAGAAGAACCACGCCGAGTACGTGGAGCGCGCGAAGCACCTGCTCAGGACCGTCGGCCTGGAGGGGAACGAGGAGAAGTTTCCCTGGCAGCTCTCCGGCGGCATGCAGCAGCGCGCGTCCATCTGCAGGGCGTTGGTGCACAAGCCGAAGCTGCTGATGCTGGACGAGCCGTTCGGCGCGCTCGACGCGTTCACCCGGGAGGAGCTGTGGTGCGTGCTGCGCGACCTGTGGAGCGAGCAGCGGTTCACGGTGGTGCTGGTCACCCATGACCTGCGCGAGGCGACCTTCCTCGCCGACACGGTGTACTGCATGAGCAAGCGCCCCGGGAAGATCATCGCACGCCGCGAGATCGACCTCCCGCGCCCACGCGACCTGGAAGTCACCTACACCGAGAAGTTCATCGACATCGTGCACGAGCTGCGCGAGCACATCGGTCGCATCCGCAAGACCTGAGGAACGAGCGCATGGCAAAGAAACGCAAATTGGACAGCTGGGCCCCATGGCTGCTGCTGGCGGCCATCCTGATCGTCTGGCAGGCGATCGTGAGCGGCTTCCAGGTCTCGGAGTTCATCTTCCCCGGGCCGATCTCGATCGTGCAGGCGCTCGTGCAGTACGCCGGGCCGATCGCCGACCACGCCTGGCAGACGTTCTGGACCACCATGGTCGGGTTCGCGCTCGGCATCGCCGTGGGGCTGCTGCTCGGCTTCATCATCGGATCGTCGCGGTTCATCTACAACGCGCTCTACCCGCTGCTGGTCGGTTTCAACTCCATCCCGAAGGCCGCGTTCGTGCCCATCCTCGTGGTGTGGTTCGGCATCGGCACGGTGCCGGCGATCCTCACCGCGTTCCTCATCTGCTTCTTCCCGATCGTGGTGAACGTCGCCACCGGCCTCGCCACGCTGGAACCGGAGCTCGAGGACGTGCTGCGCGCCCTCGGCGCGAAGCGTCTGGACGTGCTGTTCAAGGTCGGCCTGCCACGCTCGCTGCCGTACTTCTTCGCCTCGCTCAAGGTCGCGATCACCCTGGCATTCGTCGGCTCGGTGGTGTCGGAGACGGTCGCCGCGAACGAGGGCATCGGCTATCTCATGATGAGCGCCGGCTCGTCGATGAAGATGCCGCTGGTGTTCGCCGGCCTCATCGTCATCAGCGTGATGGCGATGGTGATGTACGAGTTCTTCGCCGTCCTCGAGAAGCGCATGACCGGCTGGGCCCATCGCGGCCAGCAGGGCACGTAGCGAGCCGCACCATCCCGGCGCATCGCGCATTCGCGCGGTGCGCCGCGGCCTCGGCCGCGCCGCTCGCGCGCGGCGCTTTCCCCGTCCCGCCAGCCACTTAGTCATCAGCCCCGACTGGCACGTCGGCTGCTAACCCGGACAGCGGGAGCAGCCCGCCGCCGGCGATCGCGCTCCCGCTCGGGAGAGACGCGCCTTGGTGCTCTACACGCCGCCGAAGCCGGCGACGCGAATTCCGGTCATCGATCTCGCGCCCGCGCGCTCGGGCGGAATCGATGCGCGCAGAGCGGTCGCGTGGGAGATCCACAAGGCGTGCCGCGAGACCGGCTTCTTCTACGTCGCCAACCACGGGATCGAGGCGGCGCTCACGGACGCTCAGCTCGAGTGGGCGCGACGCTTCTTCGCCCTGCCGCTCGAGGAGAAGCTCGCGCTCCACATGAACCGGTCGCGCAGCTTCGCCGGCTACGAGCCGCTCGCCGGCCAGCGCCTCGACACCGATTCGCCGCCCGATCTCAAGGAGACGTACTACTGCGGCGCCGAGCTGCCGGAGGACGATCCCTACGTCGCGGCGGGCGTCCGCGGCTACGGCGGCAACCAGTGGCCTGCTGCCCTGCCCGGCTTTCGCGACCAGATGCTCGCGTACTACGCGGCGGTGCGCGCACTCGGCGACCGCGTGATGTCGCTGCTCGCGCTGTCGCTCGATCTCCCCGAGGATCACTTCGCCGCGATGTACGCGCGCCCCTCCGGAAACGTGCGGCTCATCCACTATCCGCCGCAGCCCGCTGGCGCGGACTTCAACCAGATCGGCGCGGGCGCGCACACGGACTGGGGCGGCATCACGCTGCTGCTGCAGGACGACACCGGCGGCCTGGAGGTGCAGAACGCGGCCGGCGACTGGATCGCGGCGCCGC
>CAZKHE010000005.1:13711-73226 GCA_964552535.1 uncultured Enterobacteriaceae bacterium
CGCCGATCCCCGGGACGTTCGTGATCAACCTCGGCGACCTGATCCAGCGCTGGACCAACGACGTCTACCGCTCGAACATGCACCGCGTGCGCAACGGCAACGCGGCCGGCCGGGACCGCTACTCGGTCCCGTTCTTCTTCAGCCCCGACTACCACGCGCGCATCGAGTGCCTGCCGACCTGCATCGAGCCCGGGCAGGCGCCGCGCCACCCACCCTGCACCGCCGGCGAGCACCTGATGGAGATGTTCGACCGCACCTACGGGAGGAAGGCGGCATGAGCGACCCCGCGACTGCCGCGGCGGCCCCGCGTCTCGCGTACGTCAACGTCTTCGCGCGCGACATCGAGGCGCTGTCCGGCTTCTACGCGGCGCTGTTCGGCTTCCGCGAGATCGAAGGCCATCGCTCGCCGATCTACCGCTGCCTGGACGCGCACGGCATCGAGCTCGGCTTCAACGCCTCCAAGGCATTCGAGCTGCTCTCGCTCGGGTCGCGGGGGTTCCAGGACGACATGAGCGAGGGCCGGCCGGCGCCGGTCTCGGTGTACTTCACGGTGGAGCTCGCCAGCCGCGATGCGGTCGAGGCCGCCGCCGTCCGCACGGAACGTCTCGGCGGACGCGTCGTGAAGGCGCCGTATCTCACCTACTACAACGCGGTTCAGGCCGTGCTCGAGGATCCCGAGGGCAACGTCTTCCGCGTCAACCACCGCCTCGGCGCGCGCCAGCCGTTCGCCGAGACGGGCCTGCAGTTCTAGACCCGGAGATTTCCCCATGCCGCTCCGCCGCAGCTTCCTGAAGCTCGCCGCCGCCGCGCTGCTCGCGCTCCCCTTCACCGTCCACGCGCAGGCGCTCACCAAGGTCCGCTTTTCTCTCGACTGGAAGTTCGAGGGCCAGACCTCGTTCTTCCACATGGCCAAGATCAAGGGCTGGTTCGAGCAGGAAGGGCTCGACGTGACCATCGACTCGGGGAACGGCTCGGCCGCGGGCATCCAGCGCATCGCGAGCGGCGCCTACGACATCGTGCTCGCCGACATCTCCGCGCTCATCGAGTTCATGGCGAACAACCCGGGCCCGACGCGCATGCAGGCGGTGTACCTGCTCTACGACCAGGCGCCGCTCGCTTACTTCACGCTGAAGAAGTCCGGCATCACGTCGATCGCCGGGCTGCAGGGCCGTTCCATCGCCGCGGCGCCGTTCGAGGTGACGCGCAAGATGTGGCCGGTCATCGCCAAGGCGGCGAAGATCGACCCGGCGTCGGTGAAGTGGGTCACGATCGATCCGGCGCTTCGCTCGAACACCGTGATCAAGGGCGACGCGGATGCGTCCAGCGGCTTCCTCAACGCCAACCTCGAGTACTTCGCCCGCGGCGTGAAGCAGGACGAGCTCGCCGTGTTCCCGGTGGCGGATCTCGGCCTGCGCCTCTACGGCAATGCCGTGATCGCGAGCTCGAAGCTCATCAGCGAGAATCCGAAGGCGGTCGCGGCGTTCGTGAAGGTGGCGAACCGTGCGTTCCGCGAAGGCCTCGCCGACCCGGCGACCTCGATCCGCTTCCTCAAGCAGCGCGAGCCGCTCGCGGACGAGAAGCTCGAGCTCACGCGCTTCGAGCTGCTCTTCCCGGCGATGCTCACCGAGCGCACGAAGTCGGGCGGCCTCGGGGCGATCAGCAAGCTCGACCTCGAGAACCAGGTGGATTACGTGACCGAGGCCTTCGGCCTGAAGGTGCGGCCGAACGCCGATCTCATCTTCAACTCGAGCTTCCTGCCGCCGCGTGCCGAGCGCATGCCGCTGCCCCCGGCGACGACGGCGTCGCGGTGAACCGAGCAGCTCACCGGGCTGGATGGCGACATCAGAAGGTGTAGCCCAATCCGAGCAGCCAGGTGCGGTCGGTCGAGGTGCGGCCCAGGGCCGGCGTGTTGTCGTAGTCGAGATTGAGCTGGGCGGTCGCGTGCAGTTCGCCGGTGACCGGGAGACGGAGGCCGGTCCTGGTACGAACCACGACGTCATCCGTCTCCTCCAGGCTCCAGAATCCGTCCTGCTCGTGGAAGATCTGCAGTCGGCGGGACCATAGCCATTGCGCATAGCGGATCCCCCAGCCGGCCGCGCCGTACGACTCGTCCTCGCGGCCGTACCGGTCCTCGACCACGTAGTCCGGCCCTGCCTGGATCGAAAGCTGGGTATCCGGCGTATCGATGATCTGGTAGCCGAGGCCGGCGCCGAGGGTCGAGCGCAGGCGGAGGTCGCGGAAGCGGTCGTTCTGGAAAGAGGTGCGGGCATACGCGAAGCGCCGGTCGCCGAGGAACCGGTCGTATTGTCCGTCCGCGAGCCAGTTGGACGCCGTGAGCGTGTCCCGCTCGGAGGCGCGGGTCCCGCGCGCGCCGAGACGATAGCGGTGGTGCTGCGCCCGCGCCTTCAGCTCGAGCTCGCCGTACAGGCGCTCGTTCTCGCTGTTGCCATCCGTCACGTTGAGCGAGAGGTTGACGCGACCGTCGAAGACAGTGCCGCGGCCCGCTCGGGCCGCATCGGGGTTGAGGTACTCCGCATCGGCATGACGCGCGTAGTCCCCGGCGCCGAACGTCACTTGCTCCAGCGTTCCATCCGCGCGCATCACCTCGATCGGGACATCCGAAAGGATCTCCGCGATCTCGCTCCATCGCAGCTTCACCGTACCCGCGTACCGCGTGTCCAGCGTCAGGGATTCCCCGATCTTGTTGATCAGTGTCCCGCTCAGACGGTCGCCGTTCTTCATCACCACCTGCGTTGCCGCGATCGCAGGCCACGGCATCAGGCAGGCAACGACCAGCAGGACGAGCAAACGCATTCCAGATCCTCCAGAGCGAACGCGGCAGATGCCGCCAGGATCTGTGTTGACCGCCGCACGGCGGCGTTGTTCACCGTCGGCCGTGAGGCACGAAAGCCGATCGAGACCAGCGCGGCGCGAGCACCGCAACGCCCTCAGGCCCGGAGCACTGCGGCGACGACTCCCCCCCCGGGGGGCGCCTGGTGGACCGCGTCGGCGGAGACGTAGAAGCGCAGGTGCCCGAGGAGACTGCCGAGCACGCCCGAGTAGGCGGCGCGGATGTGGCTCTCCGGCGCCCAGCCGCTCGTGTACACCGTGGTGCGGGAGCCGCGCACCTCGCCGGACTCCGGGACCATCGCCTTGCAGAGCAGCGCGGCGATGCGCTCGCCGTCGACGATGCCGCCCAGCGCATCGAACCGGATGCCGTGGGCCTCCAGCATCCCCCGGATCGACCGCTGGTCCAGCACGTCCGCGGTGTGGGTCGCCGCCATGAACAGCTCGCCCCCGGCGCCGGGCCGGTTGCCCATCACGATCGCCTCGACCCGGTCGATCTCCGCGCCCGTCACCGCCTGCACGTGGCGCGCATAGATGCCGAGGTCGGCCGCGATCGTCGCGTCGGTCACCCGCGCGCGGTCGATCTCCCCGAGCGCCACGCCACCGCCCAGCGCCGCGATGGCACGGCCGCGATGCATCGTCGACCGCTGCGGCGTCGCCTGCGGATGGCGCGCGGCGAGCAGCGGCGTCTTGACGAAGGCAAGGCGAACTTCCCCCGCGACGAGGCCGGCGTCCGCCATGGCCTCGACGACCGTCTCCGCAGTCCGGTCCACCAGCGCGAGCGTGCCGATCTCCTCGACCGGAATGGCGCCACTGCGCGCGAATCCGAGCGCAAGGCGTGGCGGACCCTCGGTGCGCGGGGCATCGAGCGCGGCGAATGCGAAGCCCTTGGGCGACCCCACGCCCTCGCAGCCGATGGTCAGCATCGACATCGCCCGGTCCGCGATGCCGCGCGCCGCGAAGCAGGCGGCGAGCTCGCGCTTGAGGAGGTCCCGCGAGAAGTCGTTCGGCGCGTGGTGGCCTTCGGTCTTGGCGAACACCACGAGTCGGCGAAGTCGTGCGGCGTCCAGCGTGCCGAGCCAGGCGTCCAGGCGCGCGACGTCGCCGGCGCCGTCCATGTCGAAGCAGCAGGTCGTGACCGTCATGGGGTTTCTCCTCGGCGCTCGCGCGGCCAGACAGATCGATCGATGGCGAGCGGGGCCGCGAGCGCCCGGTCGATCAGCGCCTTCATCGCCGGACGCTCCGCCGCGACGCGCGCGAGGTTCGCGGCGTTGGCGCGCGTGTCGGCGGCGACCAGCGTCTCCGCTTCATCGAGCAGCGCGGCTGCGTCGAGGCGCGCGTGCCGCCCGTCGCGCATCACGATATCGCCGTCCACGATCACCGTGCGGACGTTCGCGCCGCTTTCGTGCATGACGAGATGCAGCCAGGGATCGCCGCGCGGGCGATGATCGAGTCCGCGCGCGTCCACGACCACCAGATCCGCCGTGGCGCCCGGCCGCACGGCGCCCAGCTCCGCGCCTCGGCCGATCACTCGCGCCCCGCCGAGCGTCGCCATCGCGAGCGCGTCGCGGGCCGACAGCCAGCGGTCCGCATCGGGGTCGGTGACGTGGCTGAGGAGCGCAGCGAGCTTCGCCTGCTCGAGCAGGCTCGCGCGGCTCCCGCTGCCGCTGTCCGTCCCCAGGGCAACGCCAACCCCCGCCCGGATCATGGCGGCGACCGGCGCGATGCCGCTGCCGAGCAGCAGATTGCTCACCGGGTTGTGGACGACGCACGCCCCGCGCGCCGCGAGCAGTTCGACCTCCGCGTCGGTACCCCACACGAAATGCGCGAACGAGCTGCGCGGACCGACGAGCCCGTGGCGGTCGAGCCGCGCGAGCAGGCCCTCCGCGCTCGCTGCACCGACCAGCGCCTGGGTCTTCGCTTCGAGCAGGTGCGTGTGGAAGCCGACGCCATGCGCGGCGACGAACGCGCCGGCCTGCGCCAGCAGCTGCTCGGTGCATCGCTGCGGGCCATCCACGCCGACCATGACACCGAGGCGGCCGTGTCCGCCCCACCGGTCGAGCAGCGCGCCCATGAGTTCGAAGTACGCATCCGCCGGCGGCAGCGTGACGTCGCGCCAGCGGGCCACAATGTCGCCCGGCAACCGGGAGCGGTCGATCGGTAGCGAGTCGATGTAGGGGCGGTCCTCGTACATCGGCGCGAGCACCGCGCGGATGCCGGCGTCGGCGTAGGCGCGCATCGCGGCATCGACCCCATCGAGCGTCGGCAGCGCGCCATGGCGGAAGTGATCGACGACGGTGGTGACGCCGTTGGCGAGCAGCTCGAGCGCGTGCAATGCCGCGGCGACGTAGGCGAAGCGCGGCGGACGCGGGGCACGGCGGGCCATCGCCTCGAGCACGAAGAGGTCGAGCGGCTCGCCGGGCACGGTGCCCTTCAGAAGCGCGGCGTACGAATGCGAATGGGCATTGACGAGGCCGGCCGAGACGATGCAGCCCCGGGCATCGATGATGGCGGCGTCGTCTGCAGGCAGCGCCCGGCCGAGGGCCGCGATGCGTCGGCCCTCGATGCGCACGTCCGCACCCTCGGCCATCTCGCCGTCGGCGGCGGAGACGAGCACCGTTCCGCCGCGGATGACCAGCGGCCGTCCATTGCTCATGGCGCGACCTCGAGCAGTCGCGCGATCTGCGCCGACACCGGGAGCGGCGCACCGAGGCGCTCCGCCGCATCGAGCGCGAGCGCGAGATCCTTGGCGAGCCACGAGAACGCGTCCTCGAAGGCATCCCCGGCGATCCACCGCTCCCGGGTCCGTTGGAGCTGCCGCGACGCGGCGGTGCCGCCGCCGAGGGCGTCGAGCAGCGCCGCGACACCGACCCCGCCTGCGCGTGCGAGCGCAACCGCTTCGGCGAGTCCGCGCACCGTGCCGGCGATCGCCACCTGGTTGGCGAGCTTGGCGAGCTGACCGCTGCCCGGCGGCCCGAGGTGCACGATGCGCGCCGCGTAGGCATCGAGCACCGGCCGCGCACGCGCGACATCGACCGCGTCGCCCCCTGCCATGACGACGAGGGCGCCCGACGCGGCACCCTCCGGTCCACCCGAGACGGGAGCATCGACGAAACCCGCGCCCGCGTCCGCGCACCGCTCCGCGAGTTCCCTGGCGGTCGCCGGCGAAGCCGTCGTGTGGTCGATCCAGAGGGCGCCGCGGGACAATTCGCCGAGCACCTGCGGCGCGAGGGCCGCGAAGGCCGCCTCGTCGGTTACGCAGGTGACGACGACATCGGCCTCCGGGACGCCGAACCCGCCCCCCGCGTGCGACTCGCGCCAGCGCGCGAGCGCGGCGGGATCGCGCTCGAACGGCGCGACCGCGGCGCCCGTGCCCGCCAGCCGCGCCGCCATCGGCGCGCCCATCGCGCCGAGACCGAAGAACGCGACGCGCCTCACCGTTCCGGGCGCCGTGCCAGCGCGACGCCGATGAGGCTGTCGCGCGTGACCAGGGTCTCCAGCCGTGCGGCCTCCCAGCCGGCGGTCCCCGGCGGCCGCAGCGGCAGGATCATGTAGCGCAGGTCCGCGGTGCTGTCGTGCACGCGGATGCCGACGTGCGGCGGCAGCACCGTGCCCATCTCGGCGAGGACCGCGCGCGGCTCGCGCACCGTGCGAGCGCGATACGCCTTTCCGACGTACCAGGCCGGCGGCTGCCCGAGCAGGTTGCGCGGATAGCAGGAGCACAGCGTACACACCACGACGTTGTGGACCGTCGGCTCGTTGGCGATGATGGTGAGACGGCCGTCGAGAAAGGGGACGTCGTACTCGCGACACGCGGCCATGCCGTCGGCGAGAATCCGCGCCCGGAACGCCGGGTCGGTCCAGGCGCGTGCCACGATGCGTGCGCCGAGATGCAGTCCGGGTGCCTCGATACGCTCGATGCCGGCGCGCACGGCGTCGGCGGTCAGCACGCCCCGCGCGACCAGTTCGTCGCGCAGCGCATGGCAGCGCAGCTCGTAGAGTGAAGGCGGCGCATCCGGTCCGGCCACGGCGCGATAGCGATACCGGCCGCCGTAGGGATCGGGCGGCGTTTCGCCGTCGGGCAGGAGCGGCGCACGGCGTCCGTAGGCGCGCTCCAGCGTGGCGACGCGCGCCTCGACCGCGTCCGGCGCGACGATGCCCTTGCGGACCAGCACCCGCAGCGTGGCCTCGTACATGCGCTCGAAGAAGCCGAGCGTCCGGTACAGGCCCTCGCCGAAGGTCTCGAACGAGTCGCGCAGCTCCTCCAGCCCGACGTGATCGCGATCGAGCAGCACGCGCATCGCGGCCATCTGCTTTTCCCAGAAGACGAGGTCGCGCTCACGCCGGTCGATGGCGCCGGCCGGCAGGCCGCCGAGGTCGAAGTAGCCGCGCGGCGCCGCCTCGGAGTCAGGCATGCGCGGCGTCGCGCGGCGCGAGTGCGGCGACGGCGTCGACGAACGACGCGGTGTGCGCGGTCCAGCCGAAGAACGTCCGCACGTTCCAGAGCGTGGCGTCCTTGAGATACGGCGGACCCGCATGGTGCGTCGCATCCTCGAGCAGCAGCACGAAGTACTCGTGGTGATACGCCTCGCGCAGCGTGCTCTCCACGCACGCGTTGGTCGCCACCCCGGTGAAGACCAGGTTGCGGATGCGCCGCGCGCGCAGCACCTGGTCGAGGTTGGTGCCGGCGAAGCCGCTGTAGCGCGATTTCCTCACCACCAGTTCGTCCTCGCGCGGCGCCAGCTCCGACACGATCTCGTAGTCCCAGGTGCCGTCGGTGATGAGCCGGTAGGCGAGCTCCGGCCGCTCGCGCATCAGGATCTGGGCTTCCGACTTGTGCCACACCGGTGCCGTCGGACCGCCGACGACGAGGTGCCGGCGGTCGAATCCGCTCTGGATGAACACCCGCGTGATGCCGGCGGTGCGCGCCGCCTCGACCGCGGACTGCACCGCGCCGATGGTCGCCGGCGCATGCGAGAGGTCGTAACCGACGTTGTCGAAGTAGCCGCCCGGCTTGAGGAAGCCGTTCTGCATGTCCACGACGACCAGCGCGGTCTCGTGCGCGAGCCACTCGACGGGATGCGGAACCGCCGCGAGGCGCAGGACGCTCACGCCAGCACCCGATCGAGGATCCAGTTGTCCAGCAGGTGCACGATGCGCTCCTTGGCGCACAGGCGACCGGGCTGCGCGAGCCGCGTGCGGATGCCGCGGTGCTGCTTGGCGGCGATTTCGTTGTCCTCGCGCACCACCATGTCCTGGCGCTTGTAGTAGTGGGCCGCGATCGCGGCGAAGTCGGCGCGCTCGGTGCGGCTGCGCGGAAAGCAGGAGGTGAGGACCACCTCGGTGCTCTCCGGGCCGAGCGGGTGGCACTCGAAGCTCCACATCGAGTCGATGCAGATCGCGAGCATGGTCGCCGGATAGATGAGGATGAAGCGGCTGCCGACGCCTTCCTCGCCTTCCAGGGTCTCGATCGGAGGAAAGCCGGGGTCGTCGCCGAGCAGCGCGAGCGTGCCAGGATGGATCTCGCGGATCATCTGGTACTCGCCCCGCCGCGTCTCCTGGGGCCGGTTCTCGGCGCGGTGGCCGCTGATGGTGGCGCGATGCACGGTGGGGATGTGGTACCCCTCCATGAAGTTCTCCACCCACAGCTTCCAGTTGCAGGCGACCTCGAACGTCTCGCGGCGGGTCGCGACCATGTCCTCGAGCCGGTACATCGCGAGCTTCTCGGGCAGCTCGCCCAGCCAGTCGGCGAGCGTGACACCGGAGGGGTCCACGGACACGAAGATGAAGCCGCCCCACGCGTCGGCGCGCGCCTCGGCGAGCGGGTGGTCCTCGCGGCAGAAGCCGACCGTCGCCTCCATGCCCGCTGCACCGCGAAGCGCGCCGTCGACGGTGTAGGTCCACGCGTGGTACGGGCACACGATTGCGCGCGCATTGCCCCGCCCGTCGAGCAGGCGCGCGCCGCGGTGGCGACAGCTGTTCGCGTACGCCCGCACGCGACCGGCGCCGTCGCGCATCACGATGAGCCGGATGTCGGCGTAGTCGACGGTGAAGTAGTCGCCCTTGTTCGGGATCTGGTCCAGCCGCCCGACCATGACCCAGCCGGCGCAGAAGACGCGCTCCAGCTCTCGACGGTAGAACTCGGGATCGAAGTAGCACGCGGGCGGCAGCGTCTCGGCCTCGAGCAGCGGCCGGCGCACGGCGGCGTAGGTGGCGGAATCGAGCAGCGCGGTCATGCGCGCGTCGGGAACAAGAAACATGCCACTCGCCCGCTCCCGGGCGAGCGCTCGTTTCCAGATGAAATCGCGCCCTGCGTTGGTGCTCCCGGCATTCGCCGCGCACCATCGCCTAGCGCGATCACCGTGATCCGCGATGCCCCAAGGGTGTGCGAGCGCACCGTCGCGCGCCCGCTTTGGGCCTGCACGAGAGGGAAACCGCGACGCCCCCGGACGGTGCGCGCGGCCGCACGAGGGCGTGGTACGGCCATTGCAATCGCCGCGCGGGTCACCGTCCTTCACCAGGAGGTTCGCCATGCCGGGCATCAAGTCTCTCGCGCTGCGCGTCGTCACGGCGTGCGCACTCATCGCTTCCTCGCACGCCGCGTTCGCGCAGACCAAGGTCCGCTTCCAGCTCGACTGGCGCCTCGACGGCCAGACGGTGCCCTTCTTCCTCGCCGGCTGCAAGGGCTACTACAAGGCCGAGGGGCTGGACGTGCAGCTCGATGCCGGAGCGGGCTCGAGCCTCGCCGTGCAGCGCGTCGCCTCGGGCACCTACGACATGGGGTTCGGCGACACGTCCAGCCTCATCGAGTTCCTGTCCAACAACTTCAGCAATCCCAGCACGCGCGTGCGCGCCGTCTACGCCACCTACGACGCCACGCCGGCCGGCGTGATGATGCTGAAGAAGACCGGCATCGGGAAACCGATCGACCTGCAGGGCAAGACCCTGGGCGCGCCCACCTTCGACGCCGGTCGCAAGCTCTGGCCGCTCTTCGCCCGCAGCCAGGGCATCGACCCGACGAAGGTGAAGTGGGAAACCATGGAACCGCGGCTGCGGGAGCAGATGCTCGCACGGGGCCAGGTGGATGCGATCACCGGCTTCGTCGGCACCACGGTGCTGTCGCTCGGCGAGGCAGGCGTGAAGGAGGACGACATCGCCTTCTTCAACTACAAGGACTACGGCGTGCGCGTGTACGGGAACGCGGTGCTCGCCAACGAGCGCTTCATCCGCGAGAACCCCAAGGCGGTGGCGGGCTTCCTGCGCGCCTACAACAAGGGCCTCATGGACGCGATCAGGAACCCGGAAGAAGGCGTGCGCTGCCTCAAGCAGCGCGAGCCGCTCATCGACGAGAAGATCGAGCTGCGCCGCCTGAAGCTGATGCTCGACAACTACGTGCTGACGGCGAACACGAAGGCGAACGGCATCGGCGCCTTCGACAAGCTGCGCCTGGACAGCCAGGTGGACGACGTGGTCGCGGCGTTCAACCTCAAGCTGCGGCCCGACACCGAGCTGCTGATCGATTCGACGTTCCTGCCGCCCCGCGCCGAGCGCATGGTGCGCTGAGGACCGCGCGGGCCCCTCGGATGCCGAACCCATGAGCGACGCGCTCGAGGCACTCGCGGCGCGCGCGCGCCGCGAGCTGGCGATGATGGCCTACCCCGCCCGCCCGTGGGTGCGGCCGCTCGCGCACCCGTCGGGCGCGCACGTGTACGACGTGGCGATCGTGGGGGCGGGGCAGTCCGGCATGGCGGCCGCGCTGGCGCTGCGCCGGGAGGGCGTGACGAACATAGTGCTGCTCGATCGCAGCCCGGCCGGCCGCGAAGGCCCCTGGGAGACCTACGCGCGGATGCGCGAGCTGCGCACGCCGAAGATCAGCGTCGGCCTGGAGACCGGGATTCCGAGCCTGTCCGCACAGGCGTGGTACGAGACCAAGCACGGCATCGCCGCCTGGGCGGCAATCCAGCGCGTGCCGCGTCACGAGTGGATGGCGTATCTGCGCTGGTATCGCAGCGTGGTGGACCTGCCCATCCGCAACGAGGTGACGGTCGAAGGCATCGCGCCCGACGGCGGGATGCTGGCCCTCGCGGTGCGCAGGCCTTCGGGCAGCGAGACGGTCCTCGCACGGCGCATCGTCCTCGCCACGGGATTCGACGGCAACGGCCGGTGGGCGATCCCGGAATTCATCGAACGCGCCGTTCCGCCCGACCGGCTGGTGCATTCGAACACGGTCTTCAATCTGGGCCGCATGGCCGGCAAGCGGGTGGGCATTCTTGGCCACGGTGCCTCCGCGTTCGATCTCGCGGCGGCCGCGCTGGACGCAGGCGCGAAGTCGGTCGACCTGTGCTACCGACGCGCCGAGGTCCCGACGATCAATCCGCACCGCTGGCTCGAGTATCCCGGACTGCTCGCGCACTACCCGGAGCTGCCGGACGCCCTGCGCTGGGAGATCGCGCATCACTTCGATACGGTGGACCAGCCGCCCACGCAGCGCGCGTTCGACGAAGCGCACGCGCGACGCGGCTTCCGCCGCCACGCGGCCTCGCCGTGGGAAGCGATCTGGACCGAGGGGGACGTGGTCCACGTCCGCACGCCCCATGCCCGGTTCGCGTTCGACTTCATCGTGGCCTCGACCGGCTCGATGCCCGAGCTCGGCGCCCGCCCCGAGTTCGGACCGCTCGCTGCGAAAGTCGCGCTGTGGTCGGAACGCTATGTCCCGCCGACGCAGCTCGCCCACGACGTGCTCGGCCGCTATCCATATCTGGGCGAGGACTACCGGCTGCTGGCACGCGACAGTGCCGATGCCGGCGTGGTCGAGCGCATTCATGCCTACAGCTTCGCGGCCTACGTGAGCCAGGGGCCGCACTCGACGTCGATCAGCGGCCACAAGTACTCGCTCCCCCGTCTGGTGCGCGGCATCACGCGTGCGCTGCTCGCGGAGCAGACCGACACGCTGGTGGACGAGCTGAAGGCCTACGCCGAGCGGGAGCTCGTGATCGCCGCGGCCAACGCCGTGCGCGAGGCGGCAGGGTGACGATGGCGGGACTCGAGGCGCTCGCGCGCCGCGTCCGCGAGGAACTCGCTTGCCTCGCCTACCCCGACAAGCCGTGGGTGGAGCCGCTCGCCCGCCCGGATGCGGCCGGCGCGCTCGATTGCGCAATCGTCGGCGGCGGGCAGTTCGGCCTCGCCATCGCGTTCGGCCTGCAGCGCGAATGCGTGGCGCAGGTGCGCGTGTTCGATCGCAACCCGCGCGGCCGCGAAGGCCCGTGGATGACCTTCGCGCGCATGGAGATGCTGCGCACGCCGAAGCATCTCACCGGCCCGGATCTCGGCGTGGCGAGCCTCACCTTCCGCGCCTGGTACGAGGCACAGCACGGCGCGGCGGGTTGGGAAAAGCTGTTCCGCATCTCGCGCCCCGACTGGCAGGCCTATCTCGGCTGGTATCGCGACGTGCTGGGGCTGGACGTTCGCAACCGTGCCGAGGTCCTCGACATCGAACCGTTGCCGCCCGACCTGTTCCGGCTGACCGTGGCGCATCCCGAGGGCACCGAGACCGTTCTCGCGCGGACGGTGGTGCTGGCCTCCGGGGCAGAGGGCAGCGGTGCGCGCGTGGTACCGGCGTTCATCCGCGACGCGCTGCCGCGCGAGTCGTACGCACACACCAACGACGACATCGACTTCACCCGGCTCGCCGGCAAGCGGGTGGGCATTCTCGGCGCCGGCGCGTCCGCATTCGACAACGCCATCGCCGCGCTGAATGCCGGTGCGAAGAGCGCCACGCTGTGCTTTCGCCGTGCCGCGCTGCCCCTTGCCAATCCGCGGCGCTGGATGGAGTTCTCGGGCTTCCTCGCCCACTACCCGGAGCTCGCCGACGCGGAGCGCTGGGCGTACATGCACCGGCTGTACGACATCAGCCAGCCGCCGCCGGAGCCCACCTTCCGCCGCGCCGTCGCCCTGCCCGGCTTCGCCATGCGCCCCGCCACGCCGTGGCGCGCGGTGAGCGCCACGCCGGAAGGCACCGTGCGCGTCGCGACCAACGGCGCGCCGCTCGAGTTCGATTTCGTCATCGCCGGCACCGGCATCGCGGTCGACCTGACCTTGCGCCCCGAGCTTGCGCGCATCGCCCCGCACGTCGCACGCTGGGGCGACCGCTACACGCCGCCGCCCGCGCAGGCCGATGCGCGCCTCGCGGGCTTCCCCTACATGGACCGTTTCGGCGGATTCACCGAACGCGTGCCCGGCGCCGCGCCGTGGACCGCGCGCGTCTTCGCGATCTTCCGGGGCGCGACGCTCTCGCTCGGGCCGAGCGCTGCGTCCAACAGCAACATGAAGTACACCGCGCCGCGCATCATCGCGGGCGTCACGCGCCAGCTCTTTCTCGACGCCGCGCCGCGCTACTTCGAGCGCTTCATGGCGGACGCGCACCACGAGCTCGCGCCGGAAGCGGTCGGCGCAGCGCTCCAACAGCGCGCCGCGAACGGCTGATCAGGGTACGCAGCCGTGGGGCAGCGACGCCGCGTGCCGTGCGATCTCTCCGGCGCGCGCGAGCCAGACCCGGTCGCGATGCGCTGCGATGTGGCGGAGCGCGCGGCGCAGATGGCGCAGCCGGAACGCGTGTCCCACCAGGAACGGATGCAGCGACAGGTTGAACACCAGCGGCTGCCGAGCGGACTGCTCGAGCATTTCGTCGAACTGATCGATCAGGATGTCCGCCCAGTCGGCCGGGGTGTGTTTCGCGCCGTGCAGCATCGGCAGGTCGTTGGTCGGACGCGCGTACGGCAGCGCGAGGAGACGCCCGCCGGAGCGGGTCGCGAGCCACATGGGCTGGTCGTCGGCCATCCAGTCCATCACATAGCGGTAGCCGGCCTCTTGGAGCAGGTCCGGCGTGACGCGACTTTCCGAGACCCACGGCCCCATCCACCCTTCCGGGGGCCGGCCTTCGTGCCGCGCGATCGCCTCGGTGGTCGCGGCGATGAGCGCGCGCTCGTCGGCCTCGCTCATCTCGCCCTGCCGCTCGGCATTGGTGCGCCCGTGACCGACCACCTCGTCGCCGCGGGCGCGAAAGGCGTCCGCGACGTCCGGGCAATGGTCGTAGATCGCGGTGTTCAGGAGCACGGTCGCCGGCAGGTCGAGCGCGTCGAACGCTTCCAGCAGCCGCCACACGCCGACGCGGTTGCCCCAGTCCCGCCAGCTGAAGTTGACGACGTCGGGCTCGGGCTGGCGGGGCGCGAGATCGACGCCGAGCCCCTCGCCGAAGGGAAACTGCTCGACGTTGATCGCGAAGTAGACTGCCAGGCGCGTCCCATCGGGCCAGGCGTAGGGCGTCCGCCGCGTGATCGGCGAGTAGGCGTAGCGTCCGTGCGTCTTCAGCATGCCGCAGTCTCCCCCGTGGAGCATCCGATACCAACGCGATATTGAAGGAGGACGACCATGAACGAAACACTGGAAGCGGCCGCCGGCGCGCGCATCGTGGATCTGCCGGTCCAGCCGATCACCGCCGCCGCGTTCGCGCCGTTCGGCACGCTGATCGAAGCGGCGGAAGACGGCAAGCGCTTCGGGCCCGACGAGGCGCAGCTCGTGCTGGACCGCGGCACGCCGCGCTTCTACATCATGCGGCTGCACCGCCGGCCGCCCGGGTTCAAGCACATCACGCGTCACCTCCAGGTCACGCAATGCCTCGCCTCGGTCGGCGGCAAGGAATGGCTGATCGCGGTGGCACCGCCGAACGATCCCGACAACCCGGACGCGCTGCCCGATCCGGCCGCCATCCGCGCCTTCCGCGTGCCCGGCACGGCTGCGATCGAGCTGCATCGATCGACCTGGCACGCCGGGCCGTTCTTCGACGACCCCACGATGGACTTCTTCAACCTCGAGCTCGCCGACACCAACCAGGTCGATCACCACAACTGCCAGCTCGATGAGCGCTTCGGCGTCGTGATGCGCTTCGCGCGCTGACGGGGAGGGCCGCATGGCGTTGCGCATCGCCATCGCCGGCGTCGGCGTCGCCGGCGGCGTGATCGCCACCGGGCTGCGCGAGCTGCCCGGCGTCGAGATCACCGCCATCGAGCGCGTGCACCGCGCCGATCACGAGACGGCCGGCAACGGCCTCAACGTGGGACCAAATGCGGTGCGCAGCCTCGCCGCCGTCATGCCGGAAATGACGCAGCGGCTCCTCGCCGCCTCGCTGCCGTGGCGCGCCTGGACCACGTGGACGATGACCGGCGAGCCGCTGTATCGCATCCCCCTCGCGGAGGTGGCGGATCGCGACGGCATCCGCATCCGCTGGGCCGAGCTGTATCGCGTCTGCCGGGAGGGCGCGGCCGCGGTGACGCGCTTCGAGGCCGAGTGCGAGGGCGCGCGCCCCGCGGCCGAGCAGGTCGCGCTCGACGTGCACGGCCCCGATGGGCGGATCGCGTCGCTGGACGGCTTCGACCTGGTGATCGCGTGCGACGGCCGCTTCTCGCGACTGCGCGAGCGATTGTGCGGCGCTCCGACGGTGCGCCATCTCGGCGTCGCCAACTTCCGCTGCCTGCTGCCCGACGAACCCGGCCTCGGCCTCGACGATCTGGAGCAGTGGTACCACGGCCCGCACCGCCTGCTCGCCTTCCGCACGCCGGGCGGGCTGGTGTATCTCTCCGGCAACTTCCCGATCGAGCCGGGCGCGGACATCAGCCCGGAACAGAAGACGCGCAGCTGGCTGCGCGATGCCTACACCCCGCCGCGCGGCATGGCGCGCCAGGCGCGCTGGCTGCTGGAGGGTGCGTGCCGCGACGACACGACGCTGCACTGGTCGCGCGCGCAGGAAAGCGACACCCGGTTCGCCGACGGAAGCGGCCGCGTCCTCTTCGTCGGCGACGCCGCGCACGCGATGGCGCCGACGCTCGGACAGGGGGCGACCATGGCGATCGAGGACGGGGCCGCGTTCGTCGATCTCTTCGCCCGGCGCTGGCGCGCGGCCGGGGAGCGCGAGGTGCACTTCGACGTGCCCGCCCTCGTCGCCGAGTACGCGGGGCTGCGCGCGCCGCGGGTCGACTTCGTCAAGCGCTTCTCGTGGGAGGCGAGCGACACCCTGCGCCCCGGCGCCGACAGTGTCGCCGGCAACCGCGCGAAGAACGAGGAGCCCTACCGGCGCAGGCTGTCGCGCCTGTATCTCGACACGCCGGTGGCGCCCGCGTGAGGCGCTGACCGGCCTGCGCCTCAGCGCTGCTCGGGCCCTCGATAGGGGTGCGTGGTGATCCAGTGCCGGGCCACGTCGATGCGCCGGCAGACCCAGACATCCGGGTGCTTCATCACGTAGTCGAGAAACCGTTCGACCCCGGCGGAGCGGCCCGGGTGGCCCGAGACGCGCAGGTGCAGGCTCACGCCCATCAGCCTGGGCTGCGCCGCCCCTTCGCGATAGAGCACGTCGAAGCTGTCCTTCGCCCAGGTGAAGAAGTCGTCCGACGTGCCCCACCAGCCGCGCGCGTACTTGTTGTCGTTGGTGGCGAAGGTGTGCGGAACCACCAGGTGCGGCCGTCCCGCCACGTGGGTCCAGTAAGGCAGATCGTCGTTGTACGCATTGCAGTCGTAGAGAAAGCCGCCCTCCTCGACCAGCAGGCGCCGGGTGTTGAGGCTCGGGCCGTAGCGGCAGTACCAGCCGAGCGGCCGCTGACCGATCGTCCGCTCCAGGCTCGCCACCGCCTTGCGGATGTGGTCGCGCTCGACCTCCTCGGGGAGGTTGAACTGGTTCACCCAGCGCCAGCCATGGCACAGCACCTCGGTGCCGGATTCGCGGATCGCCTGCGCGGCGGGCGGATTGCGCTCCAGCGCCAGGGCCGACCCGCTCACGGTGAGCGCCAGGCCGCGCGTCGCGAAGAGGTTCCAGAGACGCCAGAAGCCGACGCGGCTGCCGTACTCGAAGAACGACTCGGCCGCCAGATCGCGGCCCTCCACGCCGGTGGGGCTCATGCCCGCATCGGTGAGCGTGGTCTCGGAGCGGCCGTCGCCGTTGTCGAAGGAGTACTCCGAGCCCTCCTCGTAGTTCAGTACGAAGTTGACCGCGAGGCGGGCGCCGCCGGGCCACTTCGGATCGGGGGGATGCGGGCCGTAGCCCACGAAATCTCGCGCGTCAGCGTCCAATTCGTCCTCGCTCGGGCGCGCTTGCCTCGATCGGCACGCGCCGCCCACAATGCGTCCTCCAACGATAACCGCCCCAGGAGCCCGTCATGCCCCTCCTCGCCCGACTCGCCGCCGGAATCGCCGCGCTGGCCGTGGCCGCCGCGGCATCCGCGCAGGGCCCGACCAAGCTGCGCTTCTCGCTCGACTGGATCGTGCAGGGCCAGCATGCGCCGTTCTTCGTGGCGCAGCAGAAAGGCTACTACAAGGAAGAAGGCCTGGACGTGACGCTCGACGTCGGCAACGGCTCGGCGGGCACGGTCACGCGTGTCGCAAGCGGCGCGTACGACATGGGGTTCGCCGATCTCTCGTCGATGATCGAGTATCTCGGCAACAATCCCGGGACACCGCGGCTGCAGGCGGTGTACATGGTGCACGAGAGGAACCCGAACGCGCTCTTCGCGTTGAAGAAGTCGGGCATCGCGAAGCCCGCGGACCTCAAGGGCAGGAAGATCTCCGGTCCCGTGTTCAGCTCGACGCGCAAGACCTGGCCGCTGTTCGCGCGCGCCAATGGCCTCAAGGCCGAGGATGCACAGTGGCAGAACGTCGCGCCCGACATGGTGGAGCAGGTGGTGGTCCGCGGCGACGTGGAGGTCGGATCCGGCTTTCCCACGCAGATCCAGATCTATCGGCGGCTCGGCGTGCCGGCCGGGGACGTCGTCACCATCAAGTACGCGGATCACGGCGTGGATCTCTACGGCAACGCCATCTTCGCCAGCAGCCGCCTGGTTGCGGAGAATCCGAAGGCGGTCGAGGCGTTCCTGCGCGCCTTCAACCGCGGCCTGAAGGACACCATCGCGAATCCCGACGCGGCGGTGAAGGCGGTGATGGAGCGCAACCCGCTGCTGAACGAGGCCGACGAGCTCGAGAAGCTGAAGCTCATCATGGAGTTCATGGACACGCCGAACACGCGTTCGGACGGCCTCGGCTCCATCCGCAAGCTCAAGCTCGACAACCAGGTGGATGACATCGTGACGGCCTTCGGACTGAAGACGCGCGTGTCGCCCGACGGCATCTTCAACTCGAGCTTCCTGCCCGCACGGGGCGAGCGCGGCTACCGCTAGCGGCTGCGCAGCACCAGGGCGAGGCCGCCGAGGATCAACGCCCCGCCGGCGACGAGCGGCCAGGTGAGCCGCTCGCCGAGCAGCAGCACGCTCCCGGTGACACCGAAGAGCGGCGAGAGGAAGTTGACCGTCATCGTCTTCACCGGGCCCACCGAGCGAATCAGGCCGAAGTAGAGGACGAGGGCCGCTGCGGTGGAGCCTGCGGCGAGCACCAGCGTGCTGGCGATCGCTGCGGGCGAGGGGACGGCCACCGGGGGCACCAGCGCGACGAGCGGCCACAGCATCGCGGCGGCCGCGAGCATCGTGCCGGCGCCCATCGCGACCGGCGGCACGCCGGCGCCGAGCTTCTTGGTGGTCACCGCGGCGAAGCTGTACATGGTTCCGGCGCCGAGGGCGCACGCGATCGCCCAGAGCGGCGGTACGGCGTCCGCGGCGCCGCGCCACCCGACCAGCATCGCCACGCCCGCGATGCCGAGCACGAGGCCGGCCGCCTTGCGCACCGTGAACCGCTCACCGAGGACGAGCGCAGCGACCAGCGCGGTCTGCAGCGGCGTCGTGGCGACCAGCACCACCGCCCACGAGGCGGTCAGCACCGTCTGGGACAGGGCGACCAGCGAGAACGGGGCGGCGGAGTTGAAGAAGCCGATGATCGCGTAGAGCTTCCAGCGCTCACGGCTCCGTAGTGCCGCACCGACGTGGACGGCGTAGAGCGCGAGCAGCGCGCCGGCGAGCAGCACGCGGACCGCGGTGAGCGCGACCGGGCCCAGCGGCGGCACCGCGACGCGGATGAAGACGAATGCGAGCCCCCAGAGCGCGGCCAACACCAGCAGCCGCGCGAAATCGGCGCGGCTCAACGGACCGTGCTCACGCGGACCCGATCACCCGATGCGCACGCGCGCGAACTTGCGCTTGCCCACCTGGAGCACGGCCGTCGTGCCGGGTGCGAGCTTGAGCGCGCGATCCGACACCCGCTCGCCGTCCATCTTCACACCGCCCTGCTCGATCATGCGCATGGCTTCGGACGTGCTGGGCACCAACCCGGCCTGCTTCATCACCTGCACCAGGCCGATCGGCTCGGCGGCGGCGATCGTGGTCTCCGCGAGATCGTCGGGAATCGCGTTGTCGCGGAAGCGCGCCTCGAAGTCCGCGAGCGCCTGCTCCGCCGCGGCGCGCGAGTGGAACCGCGCGACGATCTCCTGCGCCAGCAGCACCTTGACGTCGCGGGGATTGCGGCCGCCCTCGATGTCGCGCCGGAAGCCGTTGATCTCCGCCATCGGCCGGAAGGACAGGAGCTCGTAGTAGCGCCACATCAGCTCGTCCGAGATGGACATCAGCTTGCCGAAGATCTCGTTCGCGGGCTCGTTGATCCCGACGTAGTTGCCCATCGACTTCGACATCTTGTTCACGCCGTCCAGGCCTTCCAGCAGCGGGACGGTGAGGATGCACTGGGGGCTCTGGCCCCAGTCGCGCTGCAGTTCGCGGCCGACGAGCAGGTTGAACTTCTGGTCGGTGCCGCCGAGCTCGACGTCGGCCTTCATCGCCACGGAGTCGTACCCCTGCGCCAGCGGGTACAGGAACTCGTGCACGGCGATCGGCTGGTTCCCCTTGAAGCGCTTGGCGAAGTCGTCGCGCTCGAGCATGCGCGCCACGGTGTAGTGCGAGGCGAGCTTGATCATGCCGGCGGCGCCGAGCTCGGTCATCCACGCGGAGTTGAACAGGATCTCGGTCCTCTCCGGATCGAGGATCTTGAAGACCTGCTCCTGGTAGGTCTGCGCGTTGGCGGCGATCTGCTCGCGCGTCAGCGGCGGCCGGGTGGCGTTGCGCCCGCTCGGGTCGCCGATCATGCCGGTGAAGTCGCCGATCAGGAACTGCGCCCGATGCCCCAGGTCCTGGAACTGCCGCATCTTGTTGATCAGGACGGTGTGGCCGAGGTGGAGGTCCGGCGCGGTCGGGTCGAAACCGGCCTTCACCCGCAGCGGGCGGCCGGTCTTCAGCTTCTCGACCATTTCGGCCTCGCTGACCAGTTCCTCCGCGCCGCGGAGGATGACCGCTAGCTGCTCGTCGATGGGCGTCATGAACGTGACTTATTGCTTGGTGCGATTTAACAAGGCTGTTACACTCGCCCGAGCGCGAGTGCAAGAGCCGATTCCCTTTGAAACCGGCCTTAAAACAGGTGTTTAAGAACAAGTTTTCGATTGTAGCTCACGCGATCCTCCCACGCGACCGGAAACGTCGCCTCGCCGTGGCGGCCACCGCCGCCGGCTGGATGATCGCCGTGGTGGCCACCGGCACGGTGCAGGAACCGGCGCCGGTGCTCGCGCGTTCGATCGTCGTCGAATCCCTCGCACTGCAGCCCACGCCGCTCGTACACGAGACCGAGAGCGAGGCGCTGTTCGTGCGCGAGGAGCGCCTCGAACGCGGCGACACGCTCGCCGCCCTGCTCGCCCGCATGGGCGTCGATCCGGCGGACGCGACGCGGCTCACCGCCGATCACGGCAAGTCCAGGGCGCTGCGGCAGCTGCGGCCGGGCGTGATCGTCCAGGCCCAGACCACCGATGAGGGCGCATTGCAGTCGCTGCGCTTCGTCTCCGGCAAGGACACCCTGCTCGGCTTCGCACGCGACGGTGAGCGCTTCGTCGCCGTGGAGGAGACGGCGGCCCTGACGCGCCAGATCGCCATGCGCGCCGGCGAGGTGCGCACCTCGCTCTTCCAGGCGACCGACGACGCGGACCTGCCGGATTCGGTCGCGGTCCAGATCGCCGAGATCTTCGGCGGCGAGGTCGACTTCACCCGCGACCTGCGCCGCGGCGACACGTTCTCCGTGATCTACGAGATGTTCCATCACGAGGGCCGCGCAGTGCGTCCCGGACGCGTCCTCGCGGTGGAGTTCGTCAACAACAAGAAGGCGCTGCGCGCCGTGTGGTACGAGGATGCCGACGGCGGGTCCTACTATGCGCCCGACGGCGCGAGCCTGCGCAAGGCGTTCCTGCGCTCGCCCCTCGAGTTCTCGCGCATCACTTCGGGCTTCGCGATGCGCATGCATCCCCTCGCCCGCGAGTGGCGCTTCCACAAGGGTGTCGATTACGCGGCGCCCACCGGCACCCGTGTCCGCGCCACCGGCGACGGCGTGGTGGAGCTCGCCGGCCGCCAGAACGGCTACGGCAACATCGTCGTGCTGCGCCATCGCGGCGGGGTCACCACCCACTACGCGCATCTCAACGGGTTCGCGCCGGGGATCACCAAGGGCGCACGCGTCAGCCAGGGGGAGACCGTCGGCTTCGTCGGCGCCACCGGCTGGGCCACGGGGCCGCATCTGCACTACGAGTTCCGGGTGAATAATCAGCACATGAATCCGCTGACGGTCGTCATGCCCTCCGCCGAGCCGATCGCCCCGCATCAGCTCGGCGCCTTCCGCTCCGCCACCCAGCCCCTGATGGCGCGCCTCGCGCTGATCCAGAACGTCACGCTCGCCTCGCTCGAGTAGTACGCGTCCCATGCCGGAGCTTTACGTCGGTCTCATGTCGGGGACGAGCCTCGACGGGGTCGACGCCGCACTGGTGGATTTCGACGTCCCGCCGGGGCAGCTCGTCGCGCACCACTTCCTCCCCTATCCCGACGACGTCCGCGCCGAAGCGCTTGCGCTCTGCGCATCCGGCCCGGACGAGATCGAGCGCGCGGCGGCGCTGGGCGTGCGCATCGCCGGCCTCTACGCGGACGCGGTCGATGCCCTGCTCGGGGGACTCGGCAGACCGCCGGTCATCGCGATCGGCGCGCATGGCCAGACGGTGCGGCATCGCCCGGAGCGCGGGTTCACCGTGCAGGTCCTGAATCCCGCCCTCCTCGCGGAGCGGACCGGCGTGCGCGTGGTCGCCGACCTGCGCAGCCGCGACATGGCCGCCGGCGGACACGGCGCCCCGCTCGTCCCGGCGTATCACGCCGCGTGCTTCGCGCTATCCGACCGGCACCGGGTGGTCGCGAACATCGGCGGTATCGCCAACGTGACCGACCTCGCGCCAGGGCGGCCGGTCCGCGGCTTCGATACGGGCCCCGGCAACGCCCTGATGGACCTCTGGGCCGCCGAGCACCTCGGCCGCCGCTATGACGACGGCGGCGCCTGGGCCGCGAGCGGGCGCGTGATCGAGCCGCTGCTCGGGGCGATGCTCGCCGAGCCGTATTTCGACCTCGCGCCACCGAAGAGCACGGGGCGCGAGTTGTTCGACGCCGCATGGCTGGAGCGATTCGGGCTGCGCGGGTGGGCGCCGGTGGACGTGCAGGCCACACTCGCCGCGCTGACCGCGCGCACCATTGCCCGCGGGGTGAGCGACCACTGCGGGGCTCCGTCCGAACTGCTCGTGTGCGGAGGCGGCGCGCACAATGGGGCCGTGTTGCGTTATCTCGCCGCGGCGCTGCCGGCGACCCGCATCGCCTCCACGGCCGACGCCGGCGTGGATCCCGACTGGGTGGAGGCCATGGCGTTCGCCTGGCTCGCGCGCGAGGCGCTCGCAGGGCGCCCGGGCAATCTCCCGAGCGTCACCGGCGCGGCCGGGCCACGGGTCCTCGGCGCGATCTACCCGGCGTAGAAAAGACGAAGGGCCCCGCGGGGCCCTCGTTGGACGGCAGTCTGCCGCTTACGCGGAGAACGAGCTGCCGCAGCCGCAGGTGCTGGTGGCGTTCGGGTTCTTGATGACGAACTGCGCACCCTCGAGGCCCTCGGAGTAGTCGATCTCCGCGCCCACCAGGTACTGATAGCTCATCGAGTCGATCAGCAGCGTCACGCCATTCTTCTGCATGACGGTGTCGTCCTCATTGGTCACCTCGTCGAAGGTGAAGCCGTACTGGAAGCCCGAGCAGCCGCCGCCGCTCACGAACACCCGCAGCTTGAGCTCGGCGTTGCCTTCCTCGTCGATCAGTTCCTTCACCTTGTTGGCGGCGCTGTCGGTGAAGACTAGCGGCGCCGGCATCTCCGTCACGGCATTCATGGACGTCTCCGGTCAACCTCGTTGCGGGGCATTATCGCCTTCCCCTCATGTAGGGTCAATTGACTTGGATCACAAGGACTTATATCCGCCCGGGCGGCAGGGTCATTGGCTCGAGGCGAGCTTCAGCTCGACCGTCCGGGCCTCTTCGGCCGGTGCGTGCACCAGCCGCCCGTCCACCACGGCGCCGAGGTGCATCTCGATGCGGTGGTAATGCACGTCGCCGGTGATGCGCGCTTTCGCCTGCAACTCCAGGAACTCGGCGGCGTGGACCGGACCGACCACGGTCCCGTTGATCACGAGGTGGCTCACCCGGATCTCGCCTTCCACCCGCGCCTCTTCGCTCACGACGAGCGTCGCCGCGGTGTCGGGGGCTGCCGTGACCTTGCCGCGCACCTCCCCGTCGATGCGCAGGCCCCCGGTGAAGTACAGGTCGCCCTCGATGCGGGTCCCCGCGCCGATCAGGCTGTCGATGCGGCTCTGCGGCTTGGCCGGCTTGCGTCCTCCGAACATCGCTCTCTCCCTCTAGAACACGACGGACTGGGTCGCACGCGGCTGCGCGGCGCCCTGCTCGAACACCCGGACCTGTACGCCGAGCACCTCGGCCTTGGGATCGACCCGGAACGACCCCTCGGCACGGTAGAAACGCTTGAACGCGATGCGGAAGGAGCCGCCGTCGGCGCGGTCGTCCGGGAGCGTGAGCACGCCCTCCTTGCCCCCCTGACGGTAGCTCACCACGAACTGCAGCCGCCCGACGAACTCGCGGTCGCGGTTGCCGCCCTGCGTGACCAGCAGCCAGTAGCGAAACTCGCCAGGCATCACGTCGCCCTGCACCTTGAAGCGATACACCGCGACGCGATCCTCGGCGCGGGCCTTCGCCGACAGGTTCTCGAAGAACGCGAGGTCCTCCCGCAAGCGGGCGTTCTCGGCCTCGAGCTGCTTCACCTGCTGCCCGAGCTTCTCCAGCGTCGTGCGCTCGATCCGCAGCGAGCTCTCGCTGGTCGCCGCGACGCTGCGTAGTCGCGCCGCCTCCGCTTCCAGCGTCTCCGAGCGCTCGCGCAGCTCGGCGAGCTCGCCGTTCACGCGCGAGGCGTCATAGCCCGCGAAGCGCCGGCCCTCGTCGTAGATCCACAGGCCGGCGGCCACCGAGACCGACAGCACCGCCACCAGACCGAGCGCTCGCCAGTACCAGGCGACGTGCGGACGCACCGTGAGGCGCCGTGCGCCGACGCCGAAGCGATGACTCCTCAGCCTGCGCAGGAGCCGGCGCATGACGCTACGGCAGGACCGGAACCTGCGTGAGTCCGGCCGTCTCGTCGAGGCCGAACATGAGGTTCATGTTCTGCACCGCCTGCCCGGCAGCACCCTTCACGAGATTGTCGATCACGGCGATGATGACCAGCGTGTCGCCGCCGTTCGGGCGATGCACGGCGATGCGGCACACGTTCGCGGCGCGCACCGAGCGCGTGTCCGGCGTGCTCCCGGGCGGCATGACGTCGACGAAGGGTTCGGTCGCGTAGCGCTTCTCGAACAGCGCCTGGAAGTCCGCCTCCTTCGTGATTCGCGCATACAGCGTCGCGTGGATGCCGCGGATCATCGGGGTGAGATGCGGCACGAAGGTGAGACCGATCGGACGCTTCGAGACGTCCTGGAGGCTCTGCCTGATTTCCGGCACGTGGCGGTGTCCGGCGACCGCGTACGCGGAGAAGTTATCCGAGGATTCCGAGAACAGGATGTTCACCTCCGCCTTGCGGCCGGCGCCGGACACGCCGGACTTGGCGTCGGCCACGAGGTGATCGGCATCGACCACGCCGGCTTCGACGAGGGGCAGGAACCCGAGCTGCACCGCGGTCGCGTAGCACCCGGGATTGCCGACCACACGTGCCTTCTTCACCCGCTCGCGATAGATCTCGGGAAGTCCGTAGACCGCCTCCTCGTTCAGCGCCTGCGCCGTGTGGTCGAGCTTGTACCACTTCTTCCACTCGATCAGGTCGCGCAGGCGGAAGTCGGCGGCGAGGTCGATGATCTTCACGCCCTTCTCGACCAGGCGCGGCCCGTCGCTCATCGCCACCCCGTGCGGCGTGGCGAAGAACACCACGTCGCAGGACTCGAGGTCGGCCTCGGCCGGCTCGACGAAAGGCAGGTCGACCCGCCCGCGCAGGCTCGGGAACATCTGGCTCACGCGCGTGCCCGCGTCCTTGCGCGACGTGATCGCGTGAATGCGCGCGTCGGGGTGCTGCGCGAGGAGCCGCAGCAGTTCGACCCCCGTGTATCCCGTGCCCCCGACGATGCCGACCTTGATCATGATTCCTCCAGCGGGCTGTCGCTCGTTCACGACAGGAACTGCAGAGACGAAAAAGCCGCCTCGCGGGCGGCTTTGTTCGGTTCTTATTGCGCCATCAGCGCTTCGAGAACTGCTTCCGGCGGCGCGCCTTGTGGAGGCCGACCTTCTTGCGCTCCACCTCGCGCGCGTCGCGGGTGACGAAGCCGGCCTTGGAGAGCGCAGGCTTCAGGGTGGGATCGTACTCGATCAGGGCACGGGTGAGGCCGTGGCGCACTGCGCCGGCCTGGCCCGACTCGCCGCCGCCGTCGACGTTCACCTTGATGTCGAAGGTGGCGACGTGGTTGGTCAGCTCGAGCGGCTGGCGCACGACCATGCGGCCGGTCTCGCGCCCGAAGTACTGGTCGATCGGCTTGTCGTTGACGACGATGTTGCCCTTGCCGGGCTTGATGAACACGCGCGCGACCGCGCTCTTGCGGCGGCCGGTGCCGTAGTAGTAATCGCCGATCATCAGTGGATCTCCAGCGTCTGGGGCTGCTGCGCCGCGTGCGGGTGCGTCGCGCCGGGGTAGACCTTCAGTTTCTTCGCCATGGCATAGCCGAGCGGGCCCTTGGGGAGCATCCCCTTCACCGCCATCTCGAGGACACGCGACGGATGCTTGCCGTGCAGCTTCTCGAACGTCGCCTCGTAGATGCCGCCGGGATAGCCGCTGTGGCGGTAGTACTTCTTCTGCAGCGCCTTGTTGCCGGTCACGCGCAGCTTGGATGCGTTCACCACGACGATGAAGTCGCCGGTGTCCACGTGCGGGGTGAACTCGGGCTTGTGCTTGCCGCGCAGGCGGTGCGCGATCTCTGCCGCGAGGCGGCCGAGCACCTTGTCGGTGGCGTCCACGACGAACCAACCGTGGCGCACCTCATGCGGCTTGGCGGAGAAGGTTTTCATGATCTTGAAGTTGCTTCCGACGGCGACGAACAGAACCGCGCATTATAGGGAGCGAGTCCCCGGTGGTCAACGCTTCCACGTCACGCGAGCGAAGTGCACGAAAAAAAACGCAGCCACGAGGGCTGCGTTCAAATCCACCAAAGGAGGAGGGTGGAGGAGACAAAACCTTGGGAGGCCTGCGATCACGCTTTGCACCTCCGACGGACGAAGTATTGCGTAGAGGATGGTGCGTTGCAAGAAGTATCTGCGAAGCGGCGAGCGTATCTTTGGATCGCGGTCATCTGTTTTGTTTATATCCCTTTCGCGTCATAGGGATACTTTCGCCGCATGACCCTGTTCGGCAGCCTTTACGGCGTCGCTCCAGATTGCATGCCGGGGTCCATGTCGCCGCATTGCAACATGCCAGACGCCCGTCCCCTCTATACAATCCGCCGTCCGATCTAGGAGAACGGCATGGAATGCACGGTGAAGTGGGTCCCCGGCGGCATGAGCTTCGTGGCCGAGACCGGCAGCGGGCACGTCCTTGCGATGGACGGCGCCCCCGAGGGGGGCGGGCGCAACCTGGCGCCCCGGCCGATGGAGACCGTGCTTGCCGGCACCGGCGGCTGCACGGCCTACGACGTGGTGCTCATCCTGCGCAAGAGCGGACAGCAGGTGAGCGGCTGCGACGTGGTGGTGAAGGCCGAGCGCGCGCCCGCGGACCCCAAGGTCTTCACCAGCATCCACATGCACTGGATCGTGCGCGGCAAGGACCTCAAGCCGAACCTGGTGGAGAGCGCGATCAAGCTCTCGCACCAGAAGTACTGCTCGGCTTCGGCGATGCTCGAGAAGACTGCGACCATCACCCACGACTACGAGATCCAGGAGGGCTGAGGGCTCGCTCGGCGCTCCCCTAGACGTAGTACGACGCCGTCGTCATCACCTTCGCGGTGAGCTTCATCGCGCGCTTCACCACCTCCGGCAACTCGGCTGCACCCAGCGCCTGCGCGGTGTCGGCATGGCCGGCCTCGTCCCGCTTCATCTGGTCGACGATCGCCAGCGTGCGCGCATCGTGCGGGGCGAGGCGCTCCTCGTGCCCGGTGAGGTGGGCCTCGACCTGCCGCTCGGTTTCCTTCAGGAAGCCGAGATTCCAGCGGTCACCCGCACGACCGGCTGCATAACCGATGGCGAGCGACCCCGCATACCACAGCGGATTCAGCAGGCTCGTGCGGCCGCCGAGCTCACGGATGCGCGACTCGGTCCACGCGAGGTGATCCTCCTCTTCGCGGGCCGCGCTGGCGAGCGAGTGCTTGAGCGATGCATTGCGCGAGGCCATCGCCTGGCCCTGGTAGAGCGCCTGGGCGCAGACTTCCCCGCAGTGATTCACGCGCATGAGCGCGGCCGCCTGGCGCCGCTCGGCATCGGTGAGGTCGGCCTCGGGCAGGCCTTCGGCGGGATTGGGCCGAGCGCCCTGCGTCGCACCGGCGACGGTCCGCAGCGCGCGGTCGAAGCCGATGATCAGTTCATCGATCAGAGAGGTCATGCCGCGAGTTTAGTCGAGCGGGGGCACCAAAGAGAACGGGCGCCGTAGCGCCCGTCCCCCCTCCCTGCGAGTGCCCGCAGTGTTGTGCTTTGGTGCTGCTAGAACTGGTGGAAGATCCCGAGCGCGATGATGCGCGGATCCGCCCCCGAGGAGATTGACGGCAGGCCCGGAGCCTGGCCGAACTGGTTCGCGGAGGTCACCCAGCCGCCCCAGTAGTCGGTGTAGTTGTTGCGGCCATTCCGGATCTGGTTGTAGGAGGCGTAGAGCCAAGTGCGCTTGGACAACAGATAGCGCCCGCCGAGCAGGTAAGTCTGCACGTCGGAGTCCGGTAATCCGGCAGCGGTCGACGACCCCTTCACGTCCCCGGCGCGGCCGTACTGCGCCAACGCCTGGAAGTTGCCGAAGGTATGCTCCCACGACACCACCCACATGTCCTGCCGTAGGGTGTCGCAACCGTTGACCGAGCCCCCGCCCCCCGTCGTCCGGAACGCCTGCGCCACCGTCGTCCCCGCCGGTACCGCGATCGGCAAGCCGAGAGCCGCGACCGGGATGGCGCCGGAGATGTTGCACGGAAGCGGAATCGGGTTCGATGCACCCAGCCCGAACGAATTCTCGTTCTCCAGCCGTTGCCAGATCAGGCTGATCTGCGCACCGGGCATGTACTTCCAGGCACCGCCCACCTTGATGCCGGAGCCGTCACGCCCGTTCGCGCCGCCGACGTCCATCCGCTGCGCGTAGTCCGCCTGCAGGTCGAAGACGCTGTGGTTGTAGCGCAGGGTGATTGCGTAATAGGTATCGCGCGGCTTGTCGAGCACGCTGCGCTGGGTGACGAACCCGCCGCCCTGCGCCGGGAGCGGTGCAGCGGATGCGCCGGCTTCCTGCTGGTAGCTTTCGTACGGCGAGGTGCCGCCGAACGCCGTGGCCGAGAAGCCATACGACGCCGTGGCACTGAAGCCACCGAAGCGCAGGCTGTACTGGACCGTATTGGACTCTCGCGCCACCGGGCCGACGAGAACGCCGCTCTGCGAGTAGCTCGCGAGGGGCGACGACGCGTTGATGTAGTTGGCGCCGATCTGCTCGATGGTGCCGTTGGCCCAGTAGGCGCTCTGGCGGCCGAAGGTCAGCCGGCCGAAGCGGTCGCCCTCGATGCCGACCCAGGAATCACGGGTGGCCCAGGTACCGGTGTTCGGGTTGTTGATGCCGTTCTGGCCGTTCGAGTTGCCGGTGTCCACGTTGACGCCGGTCTCGATCTGGAAGATCGCCCGAAGGCCGTTGCCGAGGTCTTCGGTACCACGCAGGCCGACCCGCGAGGCCGTATCCGACACGCGCATGCGGCTCTTGTAGTCGAACAGGCTGCCGGCGGCGGCACCCGTCGCCTCGTAATTGTCCACGGCCACGTTGAGACGACCGTAGAGTTGCAGATTGTTGCTCGACAACTGCCCGTATGCGGGCAGCGTAAACGCGGCTCCCACAGCCGCGGCGAGTAGCGCCTTCTTCACCCTCGCTCTCCTCCTTGGACAGCTGATTGATCTAGCACCCATCTCCTGAGTGCCGCGCCCGGGACTTCGAGGCCCCGGTGCGAGAACAAACGGGCGCCGCAGCGCCCGTTTGTCTCTTGCTTCGGACTGTTGACCGCCCGATTAGAACGCGTGGAACACGCCCAGCGCCCAGACTTCCGGATCCGCGCCGAGCGGAACCACCGTACGCGTCGCCGGGTTGACGGACGTGTAGGAGTCGGCGGTGAAGTCCGCGAACTGGTTGGACTTGTTGTCCACGGTCATGTACGACGCATACAGCCAGGTGCGCTTGGACAGCAGGTAGCGCGCGCCGATCATCCAGGCCGTCGCCTTGGTGTTGTCGCACTGGCCCGCGACCGAGCAGCCCTTCATGCTGTCCAGCCAGCCGTACTGCGCCAGGGCCTGGATGTTGCCGAAGGTGTGTTCCCAGTTGATCGTGTAGCCGTTCTGGTCGACTTCGGGCACCGAGCCGCCGGGCGCCGCGGTCACGCCGAGCGCCGTGTTGGTCTCGTTGCGCACCCAGATGAAGCTCACGTTCGCGCCGGGCATGTACTTCCAGCCGATACCGGCCTTGTAGCCCTGGTACTCGCGGGTCAGCGTGGCCGGCGCCGGGTTCAGCGCGTTCACGCCGAGCGGGCTGTTGCCCTTGAGGTCGACGTAGTCGAACTGGCCGTGGAACGGACCGAACGCGCCACGCACGGTCACGCCGTAGATGCGGCCATCGGTATCCGAGGAGAAGTTGTGCTGCACCGTCTCCTGCGCATCCGGCGAGTAGCTCAGGGTCGCGTTGAAGCCGGAGAACGTCGGGGTGGTGTACTGCACGACGTTGCTGGTCCGCGCCACCACCGCCCCGCCGCCGCTGATGCGGCCGAGGTTGGTACCGTTCGTCCACGGCACTTCGTTGTTGATGTAGTTCGCCGCGAATTGCGCGAGCTCGCCGTTCGCCCAGTAGATCGACTGGCGGCCGAACGTCAGACGGCCGAAGCCGCTATCGAGGCCGACGAACGAATCACGCGAGGCCCAGGTGCCCTTCGAGGCGTTGGCGATGCCGCCCGCGCCCTGCGCCTGGCCGCTGTCGATGGCGACGCCGGTCTCGATCTGGAAGATCGCCTTCAGGCCGTTGCCAAGGTCTTCGGTGCCGCGCAGACCGACACGCGAGCTGTTGTCGAAGACGCGCATGCGGCCTTCGTAGTCGATCAGATCACCGGGGACCGCGCCCTGGCTGCTCGCGCCGGTGGCCGAGTAGTAGTCCAGGCCGAGGTTGGCACGGCCGTACAGCTGCACGTTGCTCGACTGCGCGAACGCCGCGGGGGCGGTCAGCACGCCGGCAACGGCGAGTGCCATGACTTTCTTGTTCATCAGGAAGTTCTCCTCTGATTGATACGAACGCGAGCGACTTGGGTACTTCGCCCGAACTCCTCCGAGAAACCGGGAAGCTGTGGCGATTCTGCCAAACGGCCCTTTGCGCCGTCAGCAAATGCGCCCGAAAAGGAGGGGGACCGGTGCGGTTTTGTTGTCTTTCCGCAACAGGTCGAAGTTACCGCTTGGACTGCTTCCAAATCAGGAATCTAGAAACAGTCGCTCGAGTTCTTTCCCAGGGTCGACCGCCCGCATGAACGCCTCTCCCACCAGGAAGGCGTGAACGCCTGCCTGTCGCATCGTCGCAACATCCTCCGGCCGGAGGATGCCGCTCTCGGTTACCACCCGCCGGTCGGCCGGAAGGCGGGGCAGCAGTTCAAGGGTCGTCCGGAGGGTCGTCTCGAAGGTGCGGAGATTGCGGTTGTTGATGCCGAGCAGCGGGGTCTTGAGTTCGAGCGCCCGGTCGAGCTCGTCGGCGTCGTGCACCTCGACCAGCACCTGTAGGCCGACCTCTCGCGCCACATCCTCGAGCTCGACCATCCGGGTCTGCTCCAGCGCGGCAACGATGAGGAGGATGCAATCGGCCTGCAGGGCGCGGGCCTCGTACACCTGGTACGGATCGACGATGAAGTCCTTGCGGAGGCAGGGCAGCCCGGATGCCTCGCGGGCGAGCCGCAGGTTCTCCGGCGCGCCCTGGAAGAACTGGACATCGGTGAGCACCGAGAGACACGCGGCGCCGCCGGCGGCGTAGCTCGCGCCGATGGCGGCCGGGTCGAAGTCGGCGCGCAGGACGCCCTTGCTCGGGCTCGCCTTCTTCACCTCCGCGATCACCGCGGGGCGGCCGGCGCGGATGCGGGCCTCGATGGCCGCCTGGAAGTCGCGCACCGGCGGCGCGGCCGCTGCGAGGCGCCGAATCTCGGCAAGCGGACGAGCCGCCCGGGCCTCGGCGATCTCGCCTTCCTTCACCTCGAGGATCCTGCGCAACACGTCGGACATCAGTCGCTCTCCTTGGATGCGGCGGGACCGCCCTCGATGACCGCCTCGACGGCCCGTCCGGCCGCGTCCCGCTCGACCAGGCGTATTTCGTATCTCACTTCGGGGTTGCGCGCCGCCGCGCGCTGCACTTCGCGGCGCCACCAGGCGACGGGCTTGACCGTGCAGTGCGCGTTCTGGCCGTTGGGCAGGCGCTTCGCCGCGGGGAAGCACGCCACGTTGGCGAACACGAAGCGCCGGGCGAACGCGAACAGTTCCGCCAGCACCCACGGCACGTCCTCCTCCGGCACGTGCTCCAGGACGTCGGTGCACACCACGCCGTCGAATCGCTCGGAGGGGAGACGGCTGAACGGCTCGTAGCCGGGGTCGTAGCAGGTCACGGCCACGCCGAAGTACGCCTGCAGGTTGGGATGCGCATTGCCCTCGGCGTCGCGATACGGCCAGTACCGGTACTGCTGACCCTTGCCGCTGCCGTAGTCCAGCAGATCGCGCGCCCCCGTCGCACCGATCAGGCGCTTGATGTGAGGCGCCTGCGGCGGGAGGCTCTTGCCCGGGAAGACGTGCTCGGGTGAGAGTCCGCGGAAGGATTCGCCTTCCACGTGAATCTGGCGATAGAGCCTGAGCAGGCGTTCGTATCGGGGGCTGGGACGGTCGCGTGTGTAGGTGTTCGGCATGAGCGGGCGAATCAGTGGACGCGCCGCGCTTCGTCGAGCGTGGCGAGCAATCCGTCGAGGGACGCGCGCCAGGGTGTGGCCGGGCGGGCGCGCAGCAGGCGCATGGTCGGGAACCACGGCGAGGTCTCGCCGTCGTGCATCCATCGCCATTCTGGCGGAAAGGGCACCACTACGGCAGCGGGCCGCCCCAGGGACGCGAGGAGATGGACGTTGGTGCTGCTCACGCCCGCATACGCATCGCACGCCGCCAGGAGGGCCGTCATGTCCTCGAGGTCGGCGTTCGCCCTCACGGCATCCAGCACCGGCCGCCCGCTCGCGCGGGCGAGCACCTCGAGTTCTCCGGCACGCGGGGCACGCTGCACGGCGACCAGCGTGCCGGGCCAGGCGCCGAGCGCAGGGGCGAACGCATCGACCGGCACGCTCTTCGACAGCGCCTGGAGGTTGCGACCGAGCTCCGGTCCGGCGGTGAAGTCGGTGCCGGCACGCCATGCGACCGCGAGATAGGGCGCCGGTCCGGCAGCTCCGAGCGCGGCGCGCCAGCGGTCCTGCGCGTCGGCCGGTGCGGCGAGCGGGGCGGGCGCTGCGGCGTCGTCGCTGCGCAGCGCATACGGCAGGTCACCGAAGTACAGCGCGTCGTCCACCGTCGCGCGATCGGCCACCCGCACCTCGTCCACCCAGCCGCTGCGCGAGAACAGGGCGGCCAGCGCGGGCGGCACGTAGGCGACGACCCGGGCGCCGCGGCGGCGCGCGGGGGCGAGGAACCGGGCGAAGAACAGGACGTCGCCGAGGCCCTGCTCCCACACCACGTGAAGCTCCCGGCCGGTGAGGTCCTCCGGCAGAACCTCCGGAAGCGCGCTCCGCGATTGATCGCCCACGACCGCGCGATGGCGGTACTCGGCCCAGCCCTCGGCAAAGCGCCCCGCCGCCAGCAGGGCGGCGCCATGGGCGCGACGGACCTGCGCGCTGCCCGGCATGCGCTCAGCCGCCGCGCGAAGGACCTGGGAGCCCTCGTCGCCGCGCCCCGCGGCGAGCAGGCTGCGCGCGAGCTGGATGGGGAGCCACTCGTCCGCCGGCTCCGCGGCCACTGCCCCGGCGAGCAGCGCGATCGCCGCTTCCGCGTCGCCGAGTTCCGTGAGCGTCCTGCCCAGGTAGTACCGCGCCCCCGGATAGCGGGGATCGAGCGCGACCGCGCGGGCGAACGCGTCGCGCGCGCCGCGCAGGTCGCCCGACTTGTGCAGCACCTTCCCCGCGTTGTAGTGCGCCTCGGCGAAGTCCGGACGCGCCTTCGCCGCGCGCCGCAGCGTCGCCAGCGCCTCGTCCACCCTGCCCTGCTCGGCCAGCGCGACACCCAGCAGATTCATGTACTGCGCGCTCCTGCGATCGGTGCGCAGCGCGGCGCGAAAGCACTGCTCGGCCTCTTCCGGCGCGCCGCGGAACAGCGCGTTGCGCCCGAGGACGCCCCACGCGAAGTGCTCCGCCGGATTGGCGGCGACCATGGCGCGCAGCGCGGGCTCGGCGTCCTGCGGACGACCTGCGGCAATCGCCGCCTGCGCCCGCGCCGCCAGCGCGCCATAGTCTTGTGCCACTACTTCGCCAGCGTCTGCGTGAACCGCACGAACGCGTCGAGCTTGGCGCGCGCCGCGCCGCTCTTGATGGTTTCCATCGCCAGCTCGACGCCGTCCTGGATGGACGGCGCCTTGTCCGCCGCGTAGATCGCCGCGCCAGCGTTCAGCGCGACGATGTCGCGCGCCGCGCCGGCCTTGTTCTCGAGCGCCTTCAGGACCATGTCGCGCGATTCCTCCACGGTGCTCACGCGCAGCGCCCGGGGATCGTGGACCGGCAGCCCGAACTGCTCGGGGTGCACGCGGTACTCGTTGATGCGCCCGTCCTTCAGCTCGCCGACCTGGGTGTGGCCGCTGATGGAGATCTCGTCGAGGTTCTCCTCGCCCCAGACGGTCAGGGCGTGGCGCGCGCCGAGCCGCTGCAGCACGCGGATCTGGATCCCGACCAGGTCCGGGTGGAACACGCCCATGAGCGTGGTCGGCGCCAGCGCCGGGTTGGTGAGCGGCCCGAGGATGTTGAAGATGGTGCGCACGCCGAGCTCGCGCCGCACCGGTGCGGCGTGTTTCATCGCGCTGTGGTGGGCCGGCGCGAACATGAAGCCCACGCCGATCTCGTCGATGGCTCGCGCGACGTCCTCCGGCTTGACGTTGATGTTCGCGCCGAGCGCCTCCAGCACGTCGGCCGCGCCGGAGCGGCTGGAGACGGCGCGGCCCATGTGCTTGGCCACGCGCGCGCCCGCCGCCGCGCAGACGAAGCTCGCCGCGGTGGAGATGTTGAAGGTGTGCGCGCCGTCGCCGCCGGTGCCGACCACGTCCACCAGGTTCTCCGGGTCCTTGACGACCACCTTGGTGGCGAGCTCGCGCATCACCTGGGCGGCCGCGGCGATCTCGCCGATCGTCTCCTTCTTCACGCGCAGGCCGATGGTGATCGCGGCGATCATGACCGGCGACATCTCGCCGCTCATGATCTGGCGCATGAGGTCGAGCATCTCGTCGTGGAAGATCTCGCGGTGCTCGATGCAGCGGGTCAGTGCTTCCTGCGCGGTGATGGCCATGAGGCGTCCTCCCAAGTCGTCGGGTTTCATTTTGAGCTTTCCAGGAAATTCGCGAGCATCGCGTGGCCGTGCTCGGTGAGCACGGACTCCGGGTGGAACTGCACCCCTTCCACCGCGAGGGTGCGGTGGCGCAGACCCATGATCTCGCCGTCCGCGGTCCACGCCGTCACTTCGAGGCAGTCGGGCAGCGACTCGCGTTCGACCGCCAGCGAGTGATAGCGCGTCGCGGCGAACGGCCGCGGCAGCCCGGCGAAGACGCCCCGTCCCTCGTGCTCGATCGGCGACACCTTGCCGTGCATCAGCGTCTTCGCGTGCACCACCTTGCCGCCGAAGGCCTGGCCGAGCGCCTGGTGGCCGAGGCAGACGCCGAGGATCGGACGCTTGCCGGCGAAGTGGGTGATCGCCGCGAGCGAGATGCCGGCTTCGTTGGGCGAGCAGGGACCCGGCGAGACGACGATGCGCTCGGGCGCCATGCGCTCGATGTCGTCGAGGGTGACCTCGTCGTTGCGGACCACGTGGACGTCCGCGCCCAGTTCTCCGAAGTACTGGACGAGGTTGTAGGTGAAGGAATCGTAGTTGTCGATCATCAGCAGCATGCGGATCTTCCTCGTTCGCCGGTTGCTCTCGGGCCGCGGCAGCCTCGCGTGATCCGCACGCGCCTCGAGTCAGGCGGGCGGACGGGAACGGCTGGTGCGACGGCGGTGCGCCTCGGGTGACGCGGGGCGCGCGCGTGGGGGCGTGTCAGGCGGCAGGCTTACGCCAGCGCCAGCGGCGGGGAAGATGCAGGGAGGAGAGGGCTGCATGCATGGCCGCATTATCGCCGCAGCCGGGAGCCGCTTGCAACCGCCCGACGCGGTGCCGGTATCATCGGCCGCATCTCGCAGCGACCGCTGCGCACGCCCCGCCCGCTGCCGCCTCCATGACCGATCCCGCCCGCCCGCCCGCGCCGCGCGACCTGCGCGATGCGCTCGACGCGCTGTCCGCCGCCGCGCTCCTGCGCACGCGCCGCGTCGTACGCGGCGCCCAGGGTCCGGTGCTCGAGGTGGACGGGCAGCGGCTGATCGCGTTCGCCTCCAACGACTACCTCGGTCTCGCCTCGCACCCGCGCCTCGTGCAGGCGGTGGTCGAGTGCGTGCAGGCGAACGGCGTGGGCGCCGGCGCCTCGCATCTGATCTCCGGTCATCACGAGGAGCACGAGCATCTGGAGGCGGCGCTCGCGCGCTTCGTGGGCCTGCCGAAGGCGCTCGCGTTCTGCACCGGCTACATGGCCAATACCGGGGTCGTTCCGGCGCTCGTCGGACGCGGCGATGCGGTGTTCTCCGATGCGCTGAACCACGCGTGCATCATCGACGGCGCTCGGCTCTCGCGCGCCGACGTCCACGTGTATCCGCACGCCGATCTCGACGCACTGGAAGCGGGCCTCGCCCGCTCGACGGCGGCCAACAGGCTCGTCGTGACCGACGCGGTGTTCAGCATGGACGGCGACGTGGCGCCGCTGCCCGAGCTCGTGGCGCTGTGCGAACGCTTCGATGCGTGGCTGCTGCTCGACGACGCCCACGGCTTCGGCGTGCTCGGCCCGGGGGGTGCCGGGACGCTGGCGCACTTCGGACTGCGATCGGAGCGCGTGCTCTACATGGGCACGCTCGGCAAAGCGGCCGGCGTGAGCGGCGCGTTCGTCGCCGGCCCGGCGGCAGCCATCGACTGGCTGATGCAGCGCGCGCGCACCTACGTCTTCACCACCGCGACGCCGCCGATGGTCGCCGCGGCCGTCCGGGCGAGCCTCGACGTGATGCGTGACGAGCCGTGGCGCCGCGATCGGTTGCGCGAGCACGCAGCCGCATTGCGGGCGGGGCTGCGGGGGCTGCCGTGGCCGGTGCCGGCGACGCCGTCGGCGATCCAGCCGGTGGTCATCGGCGGCAACGGCGCGGCGATGGCGGCCATGGACGCGCTGTGGCAGCGCGGCTTCTGGGTGCCGGCGATCCGCCCGCCGACGGTGGCCGAGGGCACCGCCCGCCTGCGCATCTCCTTGTCCGCGGCGCACACCGCGGAACAGGTGCAGGCGCTCGCCGATGCGCTGCTGCAGGTGGCGGCGCTCACTGCCGCCGAGGCGGCGGCGTGACGGAATCCCTCCCTGACGCCGCGGCGCTGACCGCGCGCAGCCTGCGCGCGGTCTGGCACCCCTGTACGCAGATGAAGGTCCACGAGTCGCTGCCGCCGGTGGCGATCGCGTCGGGCGAAGGCGCCTGGCTCGTGGACGCCGATGGCCGCCGCCTGCTCGACGCCGTCAGCTCGTGGTGGGTGAACCTTTTCGGCCATCGCGAAGCGCGCATCGCCGCCGCGATCCGCGCACAGCTCGACCGCCTCGAGCACGTGATCCTCGCCGGCTTCACGCACGAGCCGGTGGTGCGCCTGTCGGAGCGGCTGGCCGCGTGCACCGGCGACGCGCTCGGCCATTGCTTCTATGCGTCCGACGGCGCCTCGGCCACCGAGATCGCCCTTAAGATGAGCGCCCACTACTGGCGCAACGCCGGCCGGCCGGAGAAGCATCGCTTCGTCGCGCTGGAAGGCGGCTATCACGGCGAGACGCTCGGCGCGCTGGGGGTCACGGACGTGCCGGTCTTCCGCGCCGCGTACGAGCCGCTGCTGCGCGCCGGCGCCACGGTGCCTTCGCCCGATGCGCGGCGTGCAGCGCCAGGCGAATCGCCTGCCGACGTCGCCCTCCGGGCTGCCGGCGCGCTGGAGCGCCATCTCGACGTCCACGCCCACGAGACCGCCGCCATCATCGTCGAGCCGCTCGTCCAGTGCGCGGGCGGCATGGCGATGTACGACGCGGCCTATCTCGCCCGCGTGCGCACCCTGTGCGACCGCTACGACGTCCACCTGGTCGCGGACGAGATCGCCGTGGGGTTCGGCCGCACCGGCAGTTTCTTTGCCCATGAACAGTCCGGCGTCCGGCCCGATTTCCTCTGCCTCTCGAAGGGCATCACCGGGGGCTTCCTGCCGCTCTCGGTCGTGATGACGACCGACGGCATCTACGCCGCCTTCTACGACGACGACACCGCGCGCGGCTTCCTGCACTCGCATTCCTACACCGGCAATCCGCTCGCCTGCAGCGCCGCGCTCGCCGTGCTCGATATCTTCGCCACCGACGACGTCATCGCGCGCAATCGGGAGCGGGCACGCGTCTTCGATGCGCTGGCGCAACCGCTCCGCGACGACCCGCGCATCGCGCACTTCCGCCGCACCGGGATGATCTGGGCGTTCGACGTGCCGGCCGCCGCGCCCGGCTTTGCGCGCCGGTATGCGCAAGCCGCGCTGTCCGCCGGCGTGCTGCTGCGGCCGCTCGGCAACACGGTGTACTTCATGCCGCCCTATTGCCTGGACGAGGGGCAGTGGTCACTGCTCGTTTCCGCCGCGGGACACGCGCTCGACACCGCGCTCGACGCCTGAAGCCATGCGCGGCCTCTTCGTCACCGGGACGGACACCGAGATCGGCAAGACGCTCGCCGCCGGCGCGCTGCTGCACGCCTATCGGCGCTTGGGCCTTCGCGCCGCGGGCATGAAGCCGGTGGCCGCGGGCTGCGAGGAGACCCCGGCCGGCTGGAGGAACGACGACGTGGAGGCGCTGCGCGCGGCGTCGAACGTCGCGGCGCCGCTGGACGAGGTGAACCCCTATCGCTTCCTGCCACCGATCGCGCCGCACGTGGCCGCCGCCCGCGCCGGCGTCGTCATCGATCTCGACCTGATCCGCGCACGCTGCGAGTCGCTCGCCCGTCGCGCCGATGCGGTCGTGGTCGAAGGCGCCGGCGGCTTTCTCGTGCCGCTCGGGGACGATGCCACCTTCGCCGACCTCGCCGTGCGGCTCGCGCTGCCGGTCGTGCTCACCGTCGGGATGCGGCTCGGCTGCATCAATCACGCGCTGCTCACGCAGGAGGCGATCCGGGGGCACGGCCTCGTCCTTGCGGGGTGGATCGCCAACCGCATCGATCCGGGGATGAGCGCCTACGAGGAGAACCTCGCGACGCTGCGCGCGCGCCTCGCCGCGCCGCTGCTCGGCGTGATGCCGTGGATGACGCCACCCGACCCGTCGGCGACCGCGATCACGCTGCCGCCCGGCGCCTGACGGGACCGGGAAAACGTCACTCCACTTTCGTGTCCAGCCCGGCGGTGGCGATCTCCGCGGCGCGCAGCAGCGCGCGCGCCTTGATGTTCGTCTCCTGCCACTCGCTCTCGGGTACGGAGTCGGCGACGATGCCCGCCGCGGCCTGCACGTGGAGCGTCTCGTTCGTGACGACGCCGGTCCGGATGGCGATCGCGAGATCCATGTCGCCCTGGAAGCCGAGGTAACCGACCGCACCTGAGTAGATGCCGCGTTTCACCGGCTCCAACTCGTCGATGATCTCCATCGCGCGCACCTTCGGCGTGCCGGTGACGGTACCTGCGGGAAAGGTCGCGCGCAGCACGTCGATGGCGTCGAGCTCCGGCTTCAGCGTGCCCTCGACGTTCGAGACGATGTGCATCACGTGCGAGTAGCGCTCGATCACCATGGTGTCGGTCACCTTCACCGAGCCGATTTCGGCGATGCGCCCCACGTCGTTCCGACCCAGGTCGATGAGCATGACGTGCTCGGCGCGTTCCTTGGGATCGGAGATCAGCTCCTCGGCGAGCGCGCGGTCCTCCTCGGGTGTGGCGCCGCGGCGGCGCGTGCCCGCGATCGGCCGCACCGTCACCTTTCGCCCTTCCTGCCGCACGAGGATCTCCGGCGACGCGCCGACGACGTGGAAGTCGCGGAAGTCGAAATAGAACATGTACGGCGACGGGTTCAGCGTGCGCAGGGACCGGTACAGCGCGAGCGGCTCGGCGGCGAAGCGCCGCGTGAGGCGCTGCGAGATCTGCACCTGCATGATGTCGCCGTCGAAGATGTAGCGCTTGGCCTTCGCCACCGCCTGCAGGAAGGTCGCCTCGCCGAAATTCGACTGGGGCGGATGCGCGACGGCGGCGTGGTGCTTCGGGATCTCTGCGGGCTCGCGCAGCCGCGCCAGCAGTTTCGCCAGGCGTTCGCGGCCGTAGGCATACGCGCGCGGGTTGCGCGGATCGGCGTACACCACGAGATAGAGCTTGCCGGCGAGGTTGTCGACGATCGCGACTTCCTCGGAGAGCAGCAGCACGATGTCGGGCGTGCCGAGCGGGTCGGTCTTCGGCGGCAGGCGCTCCAGCTTCGGCTCGATGTAGCGCACCGTCTCGTATCCGAAACAGCCGACCAGCCCGCCGCAGAAGCGCGGCAGCCCGGGCACCGGCGCGACCTTGAAGCGCCCGAGGTACTCGCGGATGAAGCCCAGGGGATCGGCGCGCTCCGCATCCTCGGTCACGGCCTCGCCGTGCATCACCGAGACGCGGTGGCCGCGCACCACGATGCGGCTCTGCGAGGCGAGTCCGATGAACGAATAGCGGCCGAAACGCTCGCCGCCCTGCACCGATTCGAGCAGGTAGGTGTAGGGCTCGTTGGCGAGCTTGAGGTAGATCGACAGCGGCGTGTCGAGATCGGCGAACGTCTCGAGCACGAGCGGCACGCGGTTGAATCCGGCTGCGGCGAGCCGCTGGAATTCGGCTTCGGTCATGACTGCTCCGTCGGAAATGCGCTTCGGGGACTGCGGTGTGCGCGCGCGGGCCGCGCGCCGGCCGAATGGACTAGGGGCGCCAGCGGCGCCAGCTGAGCCAGACGTGCACCTGCAGTACGAAGGCCGGGCAGTGCATGTGAGCGGGTGAATGCTCGCAAGGTGAAGGCGCAAAGACTATAGCATCGGCGCAAAGCGCCGCACAACGGGCGGGCGCGGGCCGCGACTCAGTTCCCGAGAATCGCGGCCGCGGCGGTGCGCAGGTCATCGACGACCCGGTCGGCGCGCAGCGACTCCACCGACGCGCCCTCGCGGTAGCCGTACCGGACGCACCACACCGGGCATCCCGCGGCGCGCGCGGACGCGACGTCGTTGGCGCTGTCGCCCACCATCAGCCCTTCCGCGGGCGCGACGCCGAGGCGATCGAACGCGTGCAGCAGCGGCGCCGGATCGGGCTTGCGCGCACTCAGCGTGTCGCCCGAGACCACCACGTCGAAGGGTGCACGCAAGTCGAGCTGGCGCAGCAGGTCCTCGGTGAACCGGCCCGACTTGTTCGTGACCACGCCGAGCGGCAGTCCGGCCGCACGCAGCCGGGCCAGTCCCTCGTGCACCCCCGCGTACGGAATGCTGCGCCGGCCCGACTCCTCGGCGTAGCAGGCCTCGAAGAGCGCGAGCGCTCGCGGCACCGTCTCCTCGTCGGCGGCGCCGGCGAGGTCGTCGACGAGGGCCCGGCGCACCAGCATCGGGATCCCCTTGCCGACGAAGTCCGCGACGCGCCCGACCGCGAGCGGCGGCAGCCCGAACGCAGCGCGCATCCGGTTGGCCGCCTCGGCCAGGTCGGGCGCGCTGTCGACCAGCGTGCCGTCGAGGTCGAACAGGACCGCGCGGACGGTCATTTCGCGCCCGTGCGCGAGGCGGGGAAGGCATGCTTCATGGCTTCAGATTAGCATCGGCGACATGTTCAGCAGAGGGATCGACGCGTCCTTCGGCGCAGGCCGCACTCACGGCGGCGTGCGCGAGGCGCCGTGAATCGGGCCGGCCGCCTGGCGCGCGCCGGTCTTGTGACCGTGGCGGCCGCGGGTGCCGCGGCACTCGCGTGGGTGGTCGCGTTCGGCGTGACGCTCGACGCGTCCCGTTGGCGTCCCGCGCTGGAGACGCGGCTGGCGGAGACGCTCGGCCGGCCGCTGCGGCTCGTTGGTCCGCTCCGCGTCACGCTGGGCCGCGAGCTCGCGATCGAGGTACGCGATGCAAGGCTTGCGGGCCCCGCGCAAGGCCCCACGGCCGACCTCGCGCACATCGACCTGATGGTCGCGCGGATGCGGCTTGCCGACGCGTTCGCGCGCAACCGCCGGGTCCGGTCCGTCGAAGTCTCGGGTGTGCGCGTGACGCTCGCCCGGGACGCGCAGGGCGGGAACAACTGGACGTTCGCCGGTGCGAACGGCGGGGGCGTCCCCGCGTGGTCGATCGACGCGCTGTCCCTGCGCGCCGTCACGGTGGACTGGCACGATGCCGGCGCAGCACCGCAACGGCTGCTCGACCTGGTTCAGGGGAGCATCGCCCTGCCCGCCACGCAGCCGCTGAGAATCTCGCTGCAGGGGAAGGTGCTCGACACGCACGCGTGCGCGCTCGACGGCACCGGCGGCACGCTCCACGCGCTGCTTGACGCAAGCACGGCGTGGCCGATGGCGCTCGCGCTCGACTGCGGCGGCACGCGCGCGACCGCGCGGGGCACCCTCGACGCGCGGACGCCGGCGGTCCGGCTGGCCGCGGAAGGGATGATCGCCGACACGTCGATGCGCGGGACGCTGGCGGCGGCCTTCGACGGGCCACGGGCGCGCGCTACCGGCGACCTCACGGTCGACGAGCTCGTCCTGCCTCCCGCGCGCGCGGACGGCGGCGGCGATGCATGGACCGCACGCGCCGTGCCCTGGCCTGCGCCGCTGCCCATCGATTTGGCGCTCGCGCTGCATGTGGCGAGCGTCGCCGGACTGCCGATACCGCTGCGCGACCTGCGCGCGACGGTATCGGCGGATGCGGAGCGCATCGAGGCGCCGTTCACCATTGCGGCGGCGGGGATCCCGGTGGCAGGCAGCCTTGCCGTGACGCACGCGCCGAGCGGGCCCACGATGCACGCCCGTGCGAGTGCGCGGGACGTGCCGCTCGCCGACGTCGTGCCCGGCATGCAGGGCCGTGCCGGGCGGCTCCACGTCGAGGGCGCGGCCAGCGGCGCGACAGTCGGCGCACTCCTCGCGGCGCTCCATGCACGCGTCGAGCTCGAGGACGCGCAGGTCGCGGTGACCACGGGCCAGCCGCGGGTCGGCGCGCGCATCCAGTCGCTGAGCGCGCTCGCCGCGCCCGGCGCCCCGGTGCGCGTCGAAGCGCGCGGCACGCTGCAAGGCGAGGCGATCCAGGCGCGGCTGCGCAGCCGGCCGCTGGCCGCGCTCGTGGACACGGACCCGGTCCCGTTCAAGGGCGAGCTGCGCGGCGCCGGCGCGCGGGCCCGCGTCGATGCCACGCTCGCCCGGGATGCGACGCGTGCCGACATCGGCTTCGACATCGCCGCGGCGCGCGCCGGGAGCCTCGCGCGCTGGCTCGGCGTCGCGCCGCAGTCGACGCTGCCGCTGGCGGCGCGCGGCCGCGCGGTCATCGACGGCGACACGTGGCGCATCGATGACGGCGTGCTGCGGCTCGGCCGGAGCGACGCCGCGTTCCACTCGCGCCGCACGATGGAGGCCGGCACGCCGCGCCTGACGCTCTCGGTGCACGGCACGCTGCTCGACGTGCCGGAGCTGGAGACGCTGCGCCCGCCCCGGGCCGCGGCACGATCCTCCGCGCCGTCGCTCGACGCAACGCTGTTGCCGGACGATCTGTCGCTCCTGGACGCGGACATCGGCGTGGGGCTCGAGCGCATGGTCCTGGGCCGCTTCGACCTCGAGCAGGTCGGCTTCGCCGCGAAGCTGCGCGACGGCCGGCTCGAGGCCGCGCCCGTGGCCGCGCGCATCGCCGGCGTGCCGGTGGATGCGCGCGTCGTGGCGGACCTCCGCGGCGACGTCCCCGAGATCGCGGCCGCGTTCACCGCCGAGTCGGTCGACGCTGGGCTGCTGCTGCGCCGGCTCGCGGTGGCCGACGTGATCGAGGAAACGGCCGAGCGCCTGCACGTGGACTTCTCGTCGCGCGGCACCACGCTGCGCGAGCTGCTGGAGCATGCGGTCCTCGACGCCACGCTGTCGGGCGGAGCGCTGGCTGTCCGCATGCACGCCCTGCCCACCGCGACGATGGAAGTGGGCACCGTGCGCGTCAGTGCGCGGCCGGGCGAGCCGGTGCGGGCGGCGGTCCGTGGCGCCGTCGCCGGCGCGCCGGCCACGCTCGACGCCACCGCCGGCACGCTGGTCGCGATTGCGGAGACCGGCGCCAACGTCCCGCTGAAGCTCGAGGCCACCGTGGCCGGCACGCAGGTCGCGCTGGAGGGCGAAGCGACGATACCGCTGGGCCAGGGCGGCGCGCTGACGATCGCCGCGCGCGGCGATCGGCTCGATGCGCTCAACGGCCTGGTCCGCGCCCAGTTGCCGCCGTGGGGGCCCTGGACGCTGCGCGGGCCCGCCTCGCTCACGCCGACGGGCCACGCGCTGACCACGCTGACCCTCACAGTCGGCGAAAGCTTGCTGAACGGCCGGGCCGCACTCGACTTGTCGGGCGAGCGTCCGCGCATCGACGTGCGCCTGCAGGCGCCGCGCATCTCGCTCGACGACTTTCCCACCCCCGCCATGCGCGGCGCCGGCCCATCCGGCGGCACGCAGGAGGCGCTGACCACCGCGCGCGCGGCGGCCGACGAAACCGAGCGCCTGCTCGGGGCGCGGCTGCTGCAGCGGTTCGATGGCACGCTCGCGATCGCGCTGGACGAGATCGTCGCCGGCGAATATCGCCTCGCCGACGCGCAGCTCCGCGCCCAGCTCGAGCGCGGCCGGCTGACGCTCGAGACGCTCGACATGCGCATGCCCGGCGGCGCCGCGCACCTGGACGGGACGTTCGAGCGTACCGATGATGGCATCGAGATGGCGATCGCCGCGCGCGCGAGCCGCTTCGAGTACGGCATCCTTGCGAGCCGCTGGTGGCCGCAGAACGACTGGCACGGCCAGCTCAGCGTGGACATGAATCTGCGCGGCCGGGCGCCGTCGATCGAGCAGTTCCTGAACCGCGCCGACGGGCATTTCGACTTCGCCCTGCGGCCGCGCAACCTCGGCAGCGGGGTGCTCGACCGCTGGTCGATCAGCGCGTTCCTGGCGCTGCTGCCGTTCCTCGACCGGTCGGGGGAATCGACCGTGAACTGCTACATCGGTCGGCTGGATTTCTCCGGCGGCAAGGTGCGCGAGAACGCGCTGATCATCGATACCACGCGGATACGCGCCACCGGGACGGGCAGTGCGAACTTCGTCGACGACACGTTCTCGTTCCGGTTCAGCCCGCGCGCGAAGGGCGTGACCTTCTTCAGCCTGCAAACGCCGCTGCGCGTCGAGGGCAGCAGCAACAGCGTCCGCGTGTTCGTCGCGCCCGGCGACTGGCTGGAAGCGCTGACGCGCTTCTTCGGCTCGGTGATCCTCGTACCGCTCGACATCTGGCGCAACGGCCCGATGCCCATCGATGGCGCCGACGTGTGTGTCGATGCCGTCCGCAAAAGTTAGAGTCGCATAGTGAAACTTAAGTTGCGCCGCAACATAACGGGTGTAGGCTAGATGAGTCACCGTAAGCCACTGTTTCGTTGGCGAAACACGGCGCGGCGCTCCACCCACTTACTCCGGCAGGTCCTCAAATGGCCCAGCGCGATCCCCTCCTCGTCGACCTCGGCCTGCAAGGCGGCGGCGCCCACGGCGCGTTCACCTGGGGGGTGCTCGATCGCCTCCTCGAAGAGCCCTGGCTGAGTTACGACGGCATCTCCGGCACGTCCGCCGGCGCGATGAACGCCGCGGTGATGGCCGACGGCTTCGCGGCGGGCGGCCGCGAGGGCGCGCGCGCCGCGCTCGAAGCATTCTGGAAGCGCGTCTCCGATGCGGCGCTGATGAGCCCGCTGCGGCGGGGCCCGCTGGAGATCCTCTCGGGCACCTGGAGCCTCGACTATTCGCCGGCCTTCGCCATGGTGGACATCGCGGCGCGGCTCCTTTCGCCCTACGACGTGAACCCGCTGGGATCCAATCCGCTGTCGAAGGTCCTCGACGCCTCGATCGACTTCGAGCGGCTGCCGCGCTCGCCCATCAAGCTCTTCGTCACCGCGACGAACGTGCGCACCGGGCGCGGCCGCGTCTTTCGCAACGCCGATCTCACGCCGGACGTGCTGCTCGCCTCCGCGTGCCTCCCGACCATGTTCCAGGCAGTCGAGATCGACGGCGAGGCCTACTGGGATGGCGGCTACTCGGGCAATCCCTCGCTCGCCCCGCTGGTCCGCGAGTGCGACTCGCAGGACACGATCCTGGTGCAGATCAACCCGATCCAGCGCCCTGGCACGCCGCGCACCGCGCGTGAGATCCACAACCGCCTGAACGAGATCGCCTTCAACTCGACGCTCATCAACCAGTTCCGCGCCATGGCGCTCCTGCGCCATGTGGCCAACCCCGGCACCGGCGAAGGCCGGAAGCTCGCCAACATGCGCATCCACCGCATCGCGAGCGAGAAGATGCTGGAGCTCGGCTATTCCTCGAAGCTCCTCGCCGAGTGGGATTTCTTCCTGATGCTGCGCGACGAGGGACGCCGGGCCGCGAGCCAGTTCCTCGACGTCCACGGCGCGGCGCTCGGCGTGGAGTCGACGCTCGACATCGACGCCTACCTGGAAGGCATCTAGTCGCCATGGGCCTGATCGGCATCCTGCTCGGCCTCGGGGTCCTCGTCTGGCTGTCGTTCCGCGGCTGGAGCGTGCTGCTGCTCGCGCCGGTGGGCGCGGTGATCGCCGCGCTGGCGGCCGGCGAGCCCCTGCTCGCGCACTGGACGCAGACCTTCATGGGCTCGGCCGCGACGTTCGTCGCACAGTTCTTCCCGCTCTTCCTGCTGGGCGCGCTGTTCGGCAAGCTGATGGAGGACAGCGGCTCGGTGATGTCCATCGCCCGCTTCATGACCGAGAAGCTCGGCACGCGCCGCGCGATCCTCGCCGTGGTGCTGGCCGGCGCGCTGGTCACCTACGGCGGCGTGAGCCTCTTCGTCGCGCTGTTCGTCATCGGGCCGATGGCGCAGGCGCTCTTCCGCGATGCCGACATCCCGCGCCGCCTGATGCCCGCCGCGATCGCCCTCGGCACCTTCACCTTCACGATGACCGCGATGCCGGGCTCGCCGGCGATCCAGAACGCCATTCCGATGCCGTTCTTCGGCACCACGCCGTTCGCGGCGCCCGGGCTGGGCATCATCGCCTCGGCGATCATGCTCGCGTTCGGCATGTGGTGGCTCGGCCGGGCGGAAGCGGCGGCGCGCGCGCGTGGCGAAGGCTTCGGCGACCTCTCCGCCTCCGCCGAGGCCGCCGCGGACAGCCCGCTGGTGCGCGAGCGCGCCACCACCGCGAGCAGCTTCGACCCGCCGGAGGCGAAGCGCGGCCGGCCGGGCAGCGAGGCGCCGGGCATCGCGATCGCGGCGGCGCCGATCGCCGTCGTGATCCTCGTGAACCTCGTGATGTCCCTCATCGTGCTGCCGCGCATCGACACCGAGTTCCTGAACGAGCCGCGGTGGGGCGGCCTCACGCTCGCGGCGGTGAGCGGCGTGTGGTCGGTGATCATCGCGCTCTTCTGCGCCATCGTCGTGCTGGTCGCGATCAACCGGCGGCGGCTGCCGGCGCTGCGCGAGACCGTCGATGCCGGCGCCAATGCCTCGGTGCTGCCGGTGCTGAGCGTCGCGAGCCTCGTCGGCTTCGGCGCGGTAGTGGCGGCGATGCCGGCCTTCGACATGGTGCGCGAGTGGGTGCTCGGCATCGAAGGCGGGCCGCTCGTGTCGCTCGCCGTCTCCACCAACATCCTCGCCGCGCTCACCGGCTCGGCCTCGGGAGGGATGACCATCGCGCTCGATGCGCTGGGCGGCACCTATCTCGCGCTCGCGCAGGAGACCGGGCTCGACCCCGCCATCCTGCATCGCGTCGCGGTGATGTCGGCGGGCACGCTCGACAGCCTGCCGCACAACGGCGCGGTGGTCACGCTGCTCGCCGTCTGCGGCACCAGCCACAAGGAGAGCTACGGACACGTCGCGATGGCGGTGATCGTGGGCCCGATCGTCGCCCTGATCGCCGTGATCGCGCTGGCGAGCGTGTTCGGTTCGTTCTAAGCTCGCGCGCATGATCAAGCGCACCTTCAGCGGCATCGTCGGCACCTGGCTCGCCGGCCTGGTGATCCTCCTGCCGGTTGCGCTCACGCTGGCGATCCTCGGCTGGGTGTTCGGCATCGTCTATCGGCTGGTCGGGCCCGGCAGCTTCATCGGCACGCTGTTCGCCAAGATCGGCTATCCGTTCTCCAGCCATCCGGGCCTCGCCTACCTCATCGGCACCCTGGTGCTGTTCGCCGCGATCTACCTCCTCGGGCTGCTGGTGCAGCTCGGACTCAAGCGCCCCATCACCTGGTTCGTCGATCGCACCGTGCGCCGGATTCCGCTGGTGGGCGACCTCTACGGCCTGGCCGACCGCTTCGTCGGGCTGCTGCAGAACCGCCAGCACGCCGACGTCGCCGCCATGAGCCCGGTGTGGTGCTTCTTCGGGGGCCAGGGCGCGGCGGTGCTGGCGCTCGCGCCGAATCCGGAGCCGTTGCAGATCGACGGCCGCGCGTACGTCGCCGTCCTCGTCCCCACCGCGCCGGTGCCGTTCGGCGGGGCGCTGATGTACGTTCCCGCGGAGTGGATTCGCCCCGCCGAGATCGGCGTGGACCGGCTCACCGCGGTATATGTTTCGATGGGCATCACGCCGCCGCCGGCACCGCAGGCGGCCCGCGCGGCGCCGATCCGCGCGGCCAGCCGCTGACCGAAGACGACCACACACAACGAGGGGGATCGACCGATGTCTCGCACCAAGCTCATGACGGCAGTGATTGCGGGGTTCGTCCTCGCCGGTACCAGCGGCATGGCCGCGGCGCATACCCGGGTCAATTACGGCCGCATCACCAACGTGGAGCTCATCACCGACCAGAACCGGCGCGCCCAGACCGGCGGCGCGGTGCTCGGCGGCGCCCTCGGCGCCGCGGCGACGAGCAACAACCGGTCACGGTCCACGCGCGCGGTGAACACCGGCCTCGGCGTCGTGGCCGGCCAGCAGCTCGCGCGCGTCGCGACCCAGAACCAGACCTTCGAATACACCGTGCTCATCGACGGCACGCAGACCGTGCGCGTCATGACCGACGAGGCCGGCCTGCGCGTGGGCGACTGCGTCGCGGTGGAGCGGGGCAGCAACTTCAACAACCTGCGCCTGGTGGACGACGCGCGCTGCGCGCCCCGCCGCACGCCCGCGCCGCAGCAGCAGAGCGCACCGGCGCCGCGCCCGCCTGCCGTCACCGCCGAAGCGCAACGCGCCGCCGATGCCTGCGTGCAGGCCAAGGAGCGCCTGCTCGACGCCAACACCGACGAGGAGTTCGAGCGGGCGTACCGGCGCGTGCGGCTGCTCTGCCAGGACTGACGCGCCGGGCCCCTCGCCGCCATGCCGGGCTGCCGATCAGCGCTCGCGCGCAGCGGCCGGCTGCTCGCGGTGCTCGTCCTCGCGGCCGCTGCAGCCGGCTGCGGCACGCTCACGCGCAATCCGACCCCGTCGGATCGCACCGCCGAGGCGCGCATTCCCGGGCTGCCGGACGTGCGCGCCTGGGCGGGGACCGTCAGCCCGGCGATGGAGCAGGACTTCGCACTATCGTTCGAGCAGGAATCGCGCGAGGACTTCCCCGTCGGCGCCGACGGCGTGGTGGTGTACCCGCATCTCGCCCTGTCCGGTGGCGGCGCCAACGGGGCCTTCGGCGCGGGCTTCCTGAACGGCTGGACGAGCACGGGCAAGCGGCCCACGTTCAAGCTCGTCACCGGCGTCTCCACCGGCGCGCTGATGGCGCCGTTCGCGTTCCTCGGCCCCCAGTACGACGACGCGCTGCGGGAGTTCTACACCACCACCCGCACGCGCGACGTCTTCCGCGTCGGATCGTTCTTCGGGCTCATCGGGCAGGTGCTCAGCGGCGACTCGCTTGCCGACATCAGCCCCCTCACGCAACTCCTCGAACGCCACGTGGACGAGAAGCTGCTCGAGAACGTGGCGGCCGCGCACCGGCAGGGGCGGCGGCTCTACGTCGGCACGGCCGATCTCGACTCGCAGCAGTTCGTGGTGTGGAACCTGGGCCTCATCGCGGCCAGCGGCCATCCCGATGCGCTCGCGCTCTTCCGCAAGGCAATGCTCGCTTCCGCCTCCATTCCGATTGCGTTCCCGCCCGTGCTGTTCGAGGTGGAGGTCGAAGGGCGGCGTTACGACGAACTGCACGTGGACGGCGCGGTCGCCGCAACGGTCTTCCTGAACGGGGGCGTCTTTCGGCCGCGGGTTCTTCTCGACCGCGCCGGCCGCGGTCCGGGTCGCGAGGCCATCTACATCATCCACAACGGTCAGCTCCGCGCGCTGCCGACGCCGACCCCGCGCTCCGTCGTCGGTATCGCCGGGCGGGTGTTCGAGGCCGCCGGACGGGCCTCCGTCGTCAACGACCTCTTCCGCATCTACGCGTTCGCTGCCCGCAACGACGCGCTCTACCACTGGATCACGATCGGACCCGACGTGAGCCTCGCCGCGGCCGAGGTGTTCGACCAGGACAAGATGGGCGAGCTGTATCGCATCGGCTACGAGGCCGCGCTCGCCGGGCCGCACTGGCGCACCCAGCCGCCGGGCGCCGATCGGGTGCGTGCGTCCGGCGAGGCGCCGTGAGCAGTCGGTGTCGGGGGAGGGTGCCCTCCCCCTCGTTGCCCCGTCAGATCGCGAGCGGCGTGATGCGGTTGCCGTTGAGGCTGATGCTCGCCATCAGACCGCCGTTGGTCAGCACGAACCCGACGATGTCCTGACGCGCCGTCTGCGTCGTGATGCGCGCATCCAAGCCCGCGCCGATGAAGGTGATCGATCCGTCGGCGCCGACCGTCCAGCCGTTGCTCGCCTCGAAGCGGCGCAGCGCCTCCTCGTTCATGAACAGGATGAACACCGCCTGCGACTGCGCCCCGGCGAGCAGGCCGACCGACGCCTCGGTCATGGTGTAGAAGCGCGCCGACTTGCCGCCCTTGCGCAGCACCCCCTGGCCGCGGCTGCCGCCGACGAGGAAGCCGGCGGAGACCACGGTCGGGAACACGAGCGTACCCCGCGCGGCATTGACGAGCTCCTGCGAGCCCGGCGCCTCGCGATACAGCCGCGACAGCGCGCTGTCGGCGGCGGCGTCGATCTCCTTGCGGCGCGCGGCCGGGTCGCCGCCCGAGCCGCTCGTCGTGGTGCAGCCCGCGGCGGCGGCCAGCACGGTGAGCCCTGCTCCGGCGCACAGCAGCCGGCGCTTGTTCGCTTGCACTTGCATCGATTCTCTCCTCGTTTCAGACCGGCCCGGCGCTCATCGCCCAGCCGAAGAACACCACCAGTGCCACCAGCGCCAGCCCTGCCGCGGGCCAGCGTCGCAGCGCGCGATCGAGTGCCGCGAGCATGGCCCCGCCATGCGACAGTGCCCGCGTCGCCGGCTCGATCATCACCGCGATGTCGCCCTGCGGGATGCGCGGGAGGCGGCCGCGTGCCCAGCGCTCGAGCGCGAGCACCGCCAGCGCGCCGGCGATCATCGGCACGCTCGCGGCCAGCAGGGCCTTGGGCGCGAGCGGGTTGTCCAGCGTGCCCGGCGGCGCCGCGAGATACAGCCACCACGGCACGATGACCGCCGCGACGGCGAGCAGCGCCCACGGCACGACGAGGCCTGCCGGCGGCGCGGCATCGCGCTCATCCGGCGCGCTGCGGCGCAGCCGGTGCACGAAGTGCAGCACCAGCATGGTCGTGGTGGCGGCCGACACGTTGGCGAGCGTCCCGGCGAGTCCTTCGCCCAGCGGCCCCTTCACGGCGTACTTCGCCAGCGCGCCGCCGGTGAGCGGCAGTCCGCCGAGGCCGAGCGCGAGGATCAGCGTCGGCACGACGATCCACCACAGCCGCCGCGGCCCGCACATCGCCACCAGCCCGACGGCCAGGAACAGCGCGCCCTTCACCAGCACGTGGTGCGACGCGTAGTAGGCGGCCGCGATCGCGGCGGTCGGGTCGGCCGCCGACACGCCCATGCCCACCACCGCCGCGATCAGCCCCATCTGGCTGACGCTCGAGTACGCGAGCACCGCCTTGGGATGCGCCTGCGTCATGCCGACGAGCGCGCCGTACAGCGCGGTGAAGAGCCCCACGGCGGTGATCGCCACGCCCCACTCGGGCTGGGACACGTCGAACGGAACGAACCGCCCCAGGCCCAGGATGCCGACCTTCACCACCGCACCGGAGAGCACCGCCGAAGCGGGCGCGGGCGCGGCGGCGTGCGCGAGCGGCATCCAGACGTGCAGCGGGAAGAGCCCCGCCTTGAGGCCGAATCCGGTCACGAGGAGCGCGAGGATCAGGTCGTGGTGCGGCAGCGACGGCAGCAGGGCGGAGGCATCGCGGATCGAGAGATTCCCGCGCGGGAGCTCGACGGCAAGCATCACCATTGCGATCAGCACCAGCGTCTCGGCGCCGAGCGCGAGGCCGAGATAGATCGACGCGGACCGCTTCGCCACCGGCGTCTCTTCGTGGAATACGAGGCCGCACGCGCCCAGCGTGAGCAGCGCGAGGCAGAGATACAGCGTCGCCATGTCCGCGGCAATGAAGGCGCCGAGGCACCCGGCCACGCCGAGCAGCCAGCACACGGTGAAGCGCTCGCGGCTGGCGGTGTCGCGGAGGTAGGTGGTCGCGTACAGCGCGGCGAGGCTCCACAGCAGCGACGACACCACCAGCAGGATGCGCCCGGACCGGTCGAGCTCGAGCAGCATCTGCACCGGCGCCTGCGCGATGACGAACGGGGCCTGATCGAGACCGGCGAGCGCGCACCACAGGCCCGGCAGCGGCGCGAGCGGGAGCGCGCGGAAGACGATCGCGCGCAGCGCTCGCACACTGCACGCCGCGAGCATGAGAAGCGGCACCGCGATGGTCGCCGCCAATGCGAGCCCGCCGATCATGGGTGCCCCCGGCCGATGTGCACGATGTCGATGGGCAGCAGCGCGGCGACGCCGAGCAGCGCGGCGACCAGCGACAGCGCGAGCGCCGCCGCCTCGCGCCGGCGGGGAATGGCCGCCTGCAGCACGAGCGGCGCCGGCGGTGCGGCCAGCGCGCGCATGACGACCACGAACACGTACCCGCTTGCCAGCAGCCCGCCCGCCGCGATCACGAGCGCCCACCACCATTGCCCGCTCTCCAGCGCGGCGGACAGGAGCAACCACTTGGCGACGAAACCGCCGCTGGGCGGCAGGCCCACCAGCGAGATGCCGCCCAGTGCGAATGCAACGATGCTCATCGGGAGTGCGCGGCCGGCACCGGCGAGGTCGGCGATGCGGTCATGGCCGAGCGCGGCGTAGACGAGGCCCGCGGCCATGAACATGCCGGCCTTGGCGAACGCATGCGACACCGCCTGCATCGTGCCGCCCGCCAGCGCCGCACCGCCGGCGAGCCCGCCGTGCTCGGCGCTGTACGCCAGCGGGAACATCAGGAAGAGATAACCGATCTGCGCCACGGTGGAGTAGGCGATGAGGAGCTTGAGGCGCGCCTGGCGCAACGCGACCGCGCTGCCGACGATGATCGCCCCGGCGCCCAGCGCGGCGAGGATCTGTGCGGCGGCGAGGCCCACGTCGTGCGGCATCACGTCGAACCAAAGCCGCAGGGTGATGAAGAACGAGCCCTTCACCACCAGGGCGGAGAGCACCGCGCTCGCCGCGGCCGGCGCGCCCGCATGCGCGGGCGGCAGCCACAGGTGGAGCGGAAACAGCGCGGTCTTGGCGGCAAGCCCCGCGGTCATGAGCGAGCACGCGACCAGCGCCGTCGGCGCCCCGTCCATGCGCGCGGCGAGCAGCGCGATGTCGAGCGTGCCGTGCATGCCGTACAGCAGCGCGGCGCCGAGGAGATACAGCACCGAGCCGAGCAGCGCGAAGAGCAGGTAACGCAGCGCCGCGGCGAGCTGCTCGCTGCGGCCGTCGAGGCACACCAGCGGCACCGCCGCGAAGGTGAGCAGCTCCATCGCGACGAACAGCGTGAAAAGATCGCTCGCCAGGAACACTGCGTTCATCGCCGCCCACAGTCCGGTCAGCAGCAGCCAGAAGGCGAACGGCGCGCGCGCTTCGGCTGCGCCCGGCGCGGTGCGGAAGTCCGCGCGTGCGTACGCCGCGGTGACGACGAGGACCACCGCCGTCATCAGCATCATGATTGCGGAGAGCCCGTCGGCGCGCAGCGCGATGCCGAGCGGCGGCGCCCAGCCGCCCAGGTGATACTCGAGGGCCCCGCCGTGCGCGATGACGCGCCACGCCGCCGCGGCCGACGCCGCGAACGTCAGCGGCATCACGCCCATGGCGACCTGCTCGCCGCGACGACCGCCGGCGAGCATCGCCGCCAGCAGTCCGGCGACGGGCACGAACAGCGCGAACGCGAGCAGCACGCCGCCCGCCGTGGGGGTGCCGCCGGTCATGGTTGCGTCTCGCGGCCGGCGGCGTCCTCGTCGAGCGAGACCCTGCCGGTACGGCGCGCGAGCTGCACCACCAGCGCCGCGGCGAGCGCCGTCGCGGCGAACGCCACCACCAGCCCGGTGATGATCAGCGCCTGCGGCACCGGGTCGCCGCCGAAGCCCGCGCCGGCGCCGCGCCGCGCGATCACCCCGAACACCAGGAACACCCCACCGCCGAGCACGTTGAACGCGACGATCTTGCGCAGGGGTTGCGGATGCACGATGAGGCCGTAGAGCCCCAGCCCGACCAGCGCCGCGCCGCACAGGCCGAAGAGCGCTGCGGTCGTCATGCGGGCGCGTCCCGCTCGGGCGGGCCGGCGAGCAGCAGCGCCAGCGTCGCGGCAATGGCGAGGGTCAGCACGATCTCGATCGCGAGGATGATCGGCTTCGCGTACGGCACCGGATAGGCGAGGAACGCATCGGCGATGACCACGCCGGCGAAGCCGACGGCGAGGAACACCATCGGCCCGGCGAGCACCATCGCGCGCAGCGCCCGGCTGCCGATGCGCGGCACGTCGGCGAGCCCCGCCATGACCGCCAGCAGCGCCATCGCGGCGAGGATGGTGCCGCCCTGGAACGCGCCGCCCGGATGGTCCGCGCCGGCCCAGAGCACGTACGCGCCGACGACCATGCCCACCGGCGGCAGCACGCGTGCGAGGAGTACGAGCGCGCCGGGTTGCGACGGGGCTGGCGCGGGCCCGGGACGGCCGCCCCAGGCGGAATCGGGCGCGAACGACCACACGCCGGCGATCGCGAGCACGAGCACCACCTTCTCAAGCAGCGTGTCGGTGGCGCGGTAGGCGATCAGCACCGCGGTGACCGGATTGCCGAGGCCGGTGGCATCGAGATGACGGGCCGCGTCGGCGGCGAGCGACGGTGCCGGCTCCGGCAGCAGCAGCACGCCGGCCGCGATCGACCCTGCCACGGCCGCGCACAGCACCGCCGCGAACGTGCGCGTGCCGAGGTCGGGGCGCTGCTCCGGCAGCGCGGCGCGTCTCGCACGCCGCACCGCCGCTGCCGCGCCGATCAGCAGCGCGCCGGTGAGCCCGGCGCCGATGGCCGCCTCGGTGAGCGCGACGTCGATCGCGCCGAGCCGCACCCACGCGATCGCGAGCAGCACGCCGTACACGACGAAAGCGACCACCGCCGCGAACGCTTCGCGCAGCGCGATGGTCCATGCGGCCACGGCGAGCGTGAGCAACACGAGCGCAACGTCGAAGGCGAGGGTCATGGTCATGCGCCGCGGTCCGTCTCGTGCGCCGTGCACGCGATCAGCCGCGCGACCGTCGCGCCGGCCACCAGGACCAGCACCCACACGGCGAGGAGCTTGAGCGCCGCGAGCACGCTGTCCGCCTGGACGGCGAGGCCGGCCACGATGAGGCCGAGTCCGAGGTTGTCGGCCTTGGTGAGCGCGTGCAGGCGCGTCAACGCGTCGGGAAAACGCAGCAGCCCCACCGACCCGGCGAGGAAGAAGACCGCGCCGAGCGCGACCGCGACGACAGTGAACGCGTCGGCCACTGCGCTCACTTCGCCGCGCCCTTCACGAACGCGATCGCCGCGAACGCGGCGAGCAGCGCCAGCGTGAGCGCCACGTCCACGACGGCGGGATTGCCCATCGCGGCACCGAGCAGGACCAGCACGGCGATGCCGCCGGTGCCGAGGAGCTGCGCCGCCATCATGCGGTCGGCGTCGCCCGGACCGCGCAGCACGCGCACGAGGCCGAGCGCGACGGTGGCGAGCACGAACAGCGCGGCGGCGAAGAGGAATCCACTCACCGCGCCATCACTCCGCCCGGACCAGTCTTGCGAACGCCCGCTCCTCGTCAGCGAGTTGCGCGGCCACCGGCTGTTCGACGTCGAGGCAGTGATACTCGATGCGCCCCTCCTCCTCGCGAACCGGCACGGTGCCGGGGAGCAGGCTGGTCAAGGACGCGAACGCCTGGCGCGCGTCGCCGCCCAGGTGCCGAGGCGAGAACTGCGCATATCCGGGGCGCACCGCGAGCGACGGCGCGAAAGCACGGCGCGCCACGTCCCAGCCGGCCACCCCCGATTGCCGCAGAAACCGGAGCGCATAGCCGGGCAGCGCTGCCAGCCGCACGCCGCCGCGTGGCGGCAGCAGCGCCACGCTCGCCCGCGCCGCGACGGCCGCCACCGCCACGCCTGCGGCGAGGTCTGCCGGGGCGATGCCGATCAGCACCGCCCAGAGGGCGAGGAACCCAACGGCGCGCCCGAGGAACGGCATCAGCGCTTCACCTCGGCGAGCTCCTCCATCAGCGGCACCATGATGCGCATCGCGTCGCGGGTGCGCTGCTCGAGCCGTCCGGGGAGGCACTTGTCCAGATGCGCGCCGTTGTCGATGTCGATGAGGTGCCAGGAGTAGCCGCTCGCGAAGCACTCGCTCTTGGCGGTCTGCTGGTAGCCGTCCTTGTCGCCGCGCGTCCAGTTGGTCGCCTCGAGGTTCACCACCGGGATGCCGCGTTCGTCGAACGCCGCCTGGTCGGAGCAGCAGCCCGTGCCCTTGGGGAAATCCTTGTTGAGGCCCGGATTGGTGCCGGCCTTGATGCCGAGTTGCGCGGCGATCGCGAGGGCGCGGTCGCGTGCGTGGCCGGCCCGCGGATCCTTGGCGTAGGTCTTCGGCCCCGCGTGGAAGTAGAAGGTGTCGCCGGTGACGATGCTGTCCATGTTCACCATCCACAGGGTGGCCGCGCGCTCCTGCTCGCTCATCCGCTCGACCACTTCGATCGCCCCGTGCAGGCCGATCTCCTCGGCGCCGAAGGCGATGAACTTGACGGCATGGGTCGGTTTCGCCTTGGCGAAGTGCTCGGCCAGTTCCAGCAGCACGCCCACGCCCGACGCGTTGTCGTCGAGCCCTTCGAGCTTCGGGCCGCCGATGCGCCGCTTCAGGTCGCGCTCGCTCTGCGGCGTGCGCGAGTCGTAGTGCGCGCCGACGATGATCTGCTTGCCCGACGTGCCGCGGCGCTCCGCGATCACGTTGGTCGAGATGAGCAGGCGGTAATCGTGGCCGCGCTCCGGCTTGCTGTCCCAGTTGAACGTGTAGCTGGTCTGGAAGCGCGCGAGGTTGGGCTGGTAGCCCATCGCCAGCAGCCGGTCCGCGATGTACTTGGCCGCCTGGTCCTCAACCGGCGTACCGGCCATGCGGCCCGGAAACGCGGTGGCGAGGTGGCGCGCCTCCTTCGCCGCGAGGCGCCCGGGCTCCTGCGCATGCGCGTGCAGCGCGAGCGCAAGCGCCAGCACGGCCATCCACAGCGTGTGCAGCCGTTGCATCGACATTGCCCCCTCAGAAGTCCTTGCGGACGGTGAACCACAGCTCCGTCGAACTGTAGTTGAACGAGACCGCATTGCTCTCGTCGCGGATGTACAGGATGCGCGGACGCATCGTCCAGGTGGGTGCGAACTCCCAGATCAGCCCGGCCTCGGCCTCGTAGAGATTGTCCCGGCGGCGCAGGATGAAGCCTTCGTCGAGGGCGTCCGGATGGTAGTGGATGCGGTCGGTGTTGAAGCGGTTGCGCTCCCACATCCCGAACAGGTAGCCGCCCAGGCGCTCGCTGAAGGTGTAGTCGAGCGTCGCCTGGACCCCCACCACCGGCGAGTCGCCGTCGGGCCGGCTGGTGGCGTACTGGTACCCGCCGTGCCCCATCAGCGTGAGGCTTCCGGCGCCGCCGAAGAGCGCACGGGTCCACGAGACGTTGACGTCCGCCAGCGTGCGGCTGCGCTCGCGCAGCGGGCCCTCCGGATAGCGCCGTCGCTGCAGCAGTGCGCCGACCGCCACCTGGTTGTCCTCGTCCAGGCGGTAGCGGTAATCGGCGAACACCCCGTAGTCGTTGCGGTACTGGCCGTTGCCGCGGTAGCTCACGCGGCCGACCGCGCCGAACGCGACGTTGCCCTCGCCCAGCCCGCGGCTCGCGCCGCCGCGCCAGCGCAGGTCCGAATCGTTGCGCACCTCGTCGTTGTCGAACCAGCGGAAGTCGTAGCGCGCGCTGCCGTTCAGCGTGTAGCCGTTGTCGAGCGCGTAGGCGAGCGACGCGCCCGCGTTGGCATCGTAGAACGTGTCCTCGCGCTGCTCGTCCCCGAAAGCGCGCGTGGAGCGGGTGGAGTTGGTGCGGTAGCGCCCCGCGCCGAGCTCCACGAAGGACGTGACGACGAGCCGCCGTCCCTCCTCCAGCACCTGGCGTGCGGCGTCGGCGTAGACCTGCACCTGCGACTCGAGATCGCCGGGCAGGTTGTCCAGGCGCAGCACCGTCTCGAACTCGATCTTCGCCTCGGCGTACAACCCGAGGGCGTAGTACGAACGGCCTAGTCCGAGCCTGGCCTCGACGAACTCGGGCTGCTTCTGCAGCGCGCGCTCGAACAGGCGCTTCGCTTCTTCGGCGCGCTTCGTGCCGAGGGCGGCCCGGCCGAGCAGGTAATCGAACCTCGGGTCGCCACCGAGCGCGCCCTGCAAGGGAGAGAGTGCTTCATAGGCGTCTGCATAGCGACCTTCGCGCACCAGCATTTCGCCAATCGAAACATCACTGCTTGGCGTCTGGCCGAAGGCCGCGCCAGCGACGAGGCATACGACGAGTTGCGCCGCTCGCGCGAAAAGCATGCGCGCAACCCACCGGCACGACGCCTGCAATGCGTTCATTTCTCCCCCCCGGGTCCGTCAGAGCGTGTTGTATGACGAATGCATGGCGAGACGCGCGCTTCGTCGATTGCGCTTGACGTGCACCCATTCTTCCAAAAGAATCGACCGGAGTTCAACCACGATCTCGAAACGCCGCTCACGTTTAATCAGTGAATCAAGCGTTCAAGATCCGTCGCGGCGATCCCTTCAGTTCACCTTGATCGGTCGCGTCGCATGCAGTCGCTTCAAGAGCAGTCGCAAGTGCTATCGTAGTTGGCGGTAGGTGCAACACCCCACGAACGAAGAAGAACCGACCGGTCGAGCGTCGTGCCGCACGACCGACAACACGCAGAACCCTGGGGGGGAGACATGAGCTCCGGCTCGACGCAGAAGCTGACGCTGTTCGCGCTCACCGCGATGGTGGTGGGGTCGATGATCGGGTCGGGCATCTTCACGCTGCCCTCCCGGTTCGCCGCTGCAACCGGCGTCTACGGGGCCCTCATCGCGTGGGTCATCGCCGCGGGCGGCATGCTGATGCTGGCGTTCGTGTTCCAGACGCTCGCCGCGCGCAAGCCCGACATCGACTCCGGCATCTTCGCGTACGCGAAGTACGGCTTCGGCGAGTACTGGG
>CAZKHE010000006.1:0-71629 GCA_964552535.1 uncultured Enterobacteriaceae bacterium
GTACATGACCACCACCGCGGCGAGGATCAGCAGCACCTGGTTCACCAGCGAGGCGCGGAACGCCGCGGAGGCGCCCTGGAACGTGGTCCGCACGGAGGCGGGCACACCCATCTCCGCCTGCGTCGCCTCGATGGCGCGCACCGCGGCGCCGAGCGACTGGCCGGGCGGGACGTTGAACGAGATCGTCGCCGCCGGAAACTGGCCGACGCGGTTGATGGCGAGCGCGGTGCGCCCGACGCGCACCGCGGTCAGCGCCGAAAGCGGCACCTGCTTGCCGCTTGCCGAGACGACGTGGATGTCGCCGAGCGCCTCGGGGCCGCGCGCGAACTCGGGCCCCACTTCGAGCACCACCCGGTACTGGCTCGACTGGGTGAAGATCGTCGACACCAGCCGCTGGCCGAAGGCGCTGTACAGCGCGGCGTCGATCGTCGCCGGCGTGATGCCGAGCCGGCCGGCGGTGTCGCGGTCGATCTCGACGTACGCCTGCAGGCCGTCGTCCTGCAGGTCGGAGGCGACGTCGGCGAGTTCCGGCCGCTGCGACAGCGCGTTCACCAGCCGCGGCACCCACTCCGACAGCACCGCTCCGTCCGCCGCCTCCAGCGTGAACTGGTACTGGGTGCGGCTGAGCCGGTCCTCGATCGTGAGATCCTGCACCGGCTGCAGGAAGAGCCGCATGTCGGCGACGCCGGCCGTCGACGCCTGGAGCCGGCGCATCACCGCCGTCGCGTGCTCGCGGCGCTCCGACAGCGGCTTCAGGTTGATGAGCATGCGCCCGGTGTTCAGCGTCGGGTTCTGCCCGTCCACGCCGATGAACGACGAGAGGCTCGCCACCGCCGGATCGGCGAGCACCACGCGCGCGACGGCCTGCTGGCGTTCCGCCATCGCGCGGAAGGACACCGTCTGCGGCGCCTGGGTGATGCCCTGGATCACCCCGGTGTCCTGCACCGGGAAGAAGCCCTTGGGCACGAGCACGTAGAGCAGCACCGTGAGCGCGAGCGTGGCCACGGCGACGACGAGCGTGAGGCCCTGCCGGTCGAGCACCCACTCGAGCATGCGCGCATACCGCGCGATCATGCGGTCGATCACCTCGCCCGCGGCGCGGTAGAAGCGCCCCTGCCGCTCGGGGGGCGGCTGCCGGCGGAGGAACTTCGCGCACATCATCGGGGTGAGGGTGAGCGACACCACGGCGGAGATCAGGATCGCCACCGCCAGCGTGATGGAGAACTCCCGGAAGAGCCGCCCCACCACGTCCCCCATGAACAGCAGCGGGATGAGCACCGCCACCAGCGAGAACGTGAGCGAGATGATCGTGAAGCCGATCTGCTCGGCCCCCTTCAGCGCCGCCTGCAGCGGCGGATCGCCCTGCTCCACGTAGCGCGCGATGTTCTCGATGACGACGATCGCGTCGTCCACCACGAATCCGGTGGCGATGACGAGCGCCATCAGCGTGAGGTTGTTGATGGAGAATCCGGCGAGGTACATCACGCCGAACGTGCCCACCAGCGACAGGGGCACCGCGACGCTCGGAATCACCGTGGCGGTGAAGCTCCTCAGGAAGAGGAAGATCACCATGACGACCAGCGCGATCGCGATGGCGAGCTCCCACTGCACGCTGCGCACCGAGGCACGGATGGTGACGGTGCGGTCGGTGAGCACCTGGACGTCCACCGCGGCGGGGAGCGCGGCGCGCAGCTCCGGCAGCAGCGCCTTCACGCGGTCGACGGTCTGGATCACGTTTGCGCCCGGCTGGCGCTGGATGTTCATGATCACCGCCGGCACGTCGTTCATCCATGCGGCGAGGCGCACGTTCTCGGCGTCGTCCACGACGGTGGCGACGTCGCCCAGGAAAACCGGCGCGCCGTTGAGGTACGCGAGCACGATCTCGCGGTACTCCTGCGCCGAGCGGAGCTGGTCGTTGGCGTCGATCGTGTAGGCGCGCGCCGGACCGTCGAAGCTGCCCTTCGCCTTGTTCACGTTCGCCGCGGCGATCGCGGTGCGCACGTTCTCGAGGTTGAGGTTCTTCGCCGCCAGCGCCTTCGGGTCGGCGCGCACGCGCACCGCCGGACGCTGACCGCCCGAGAGCGTCACGAGGCCCACGCCCTTCACCTGCGAAAGCTTCTGCGCGACGCGCGCGTCGGCGAGCGCCTGCACCTGCGGCAGCGGCATGGTCTGCGACGTGATGCCGACGGTCAGGATCGGCGCGTCGGCGGGATTGACCTTGCTGTATACCGGCGGCGCAGGGAGGTCGGTGGGCAGGAAGGTCGCCGCGGCGTTGATCGCCGCCTGCACGCCCTGCTCCGCGACGTCGAGCGCGAGGTCGAGCTCGAACTGGAGCGTGATCACCGAGGCGCCGCCGGAGCTGGTCGAGGACATGCGCCGCAGCCCGGGGGTCTGCCCGAGGGTGCGCTCCAGGGGCGCGGTGACGGTGGAGGCGATCACGGTCGGGCTCGCGCCCGGATAGAACGTGTACACCTCGATGGTCGGGTAGTCGACCTCGGGGAGCGCGGAGAGCGGCAGCAGCCGGTACGCCACCACGCCGGAGAGGAAGATCGCGACCATCAAAAGCGTGGTCGCGACCGGCCGGAGGATGAACGGCCGCGAGGGATTCAATGCCATGGCCCGGCTACCGCGGCGGGCCTCCGCCCGGACGGCCGCCGCCCGCCGGACCGCCGCCGTCGGCGCGGGGCTTGCCGGAGCGGCGCGCCTCGCCGCGCGCGGCGTCGTCCACCGGCTTGCCGTCGCGCACGAGCGGCTCGATGCGCGCGCCCTCGCGCAGCCGGTCGACGCCGTCGATGACCACGGTCTCCCCGGCGGCGAGCCCTTCGGTCACCGACACGGTGGTGCCCTGCGTGGCGCCGAGCTTCACGGTGCGCAGCGTGACCGTGTTGTCCGGCTTCACGGCGTACACGAACAGGCCCTGCGCGCCGCGCTGCACGGCCGCCGACGGGATCAGCACGGCGTCCCGCACGGTGTCGAGCTGCATGCGCACGTTCACGAACTGGTTGGGGAACAGCGTGTTCGCCTCGTTGGCGAACTGGGCGCGCAGCTTGACCGTGCCCGTCTGCGGATCGATGAGGTTGTCCACCGACACCAGCGCGCCCTTCGCGAGCTGGTTGCGCTGCTCACGGTCCCACGCCTCCACCGGCAGCTTGTCGCCGGCGCGCACGCGCTTCATCACGCCGGGCAGAACGTCCTGCGGGAGGGTGAACACCACCGAGATCGGCTCGAGCTGGGTGATGACGACGATGCCGTTCGCGTCGCCCGCGCCCACCATGTTGCCGGGGTCCACCTGGCGCAGGCCCACGCGGCCGGTGATCGGCGCGACGATGCGGGAGTAGGTGAGGTTCAGGCGGATGGCGTCGATGGCGCCTTCGTTCGCGCGCAGCGTGCCCTCGTACTGCCGCACCAGCGCGGCCTGCGTGTCGACCTGCTGGCGCGCGATGGAATCCTGCCGGAACAGCGTCTCGTAGCGTTCCTGGTCGCGCCGCGCGTTCTCCAGCAGCGCCCGGTCGCGCGCGAGCTGTCCCTCCGCCTGCGCGAGCTGCGCCTGGAACGGCCGCGGATCGATCTCGGCGAGGAGCTGGCCCTGCTTCACCATCTGGCCCTCCTCGAAGAGCACGCGCAGGAGCTGTCCCTCGACGCGGCTCTTCACCGTCACCGTGCGCAGCGGGGTCACCGTCCCGAGTCCGTCCAGCCGCAAGGGAATGTCGCCGGTCTTCGCGGTCGCCACACCGACCGGCGTGGCCATGTCCATCGGCGGACCGCCGGGACGCTTCCCCGGCGGACCGGAGGTCGGCCCCGGCGCGGGACCGGCAGGGGCCTGCCGCGACTGCCACCACCACCCGCCGGCGGCCATGAGGGCGAGCACGAGCAGCGCGGCGATCCAGCGGCCCGGGCGGGACGCGCGCACCTCGGTGGTTTCGGGCGCCAGGCGGGCGCGGAGAGCGGAATCGTCGGGTTTGTTCATTGGTATGCCGCTTGCAGACGCAAGGATGCCATCGTTGCGCCATTGGTGCGGTAACCAATTGCGACAGGCGCGGCATCCGGAGATTATCCGGGCACTATGACCGCGTCCGACACCGAAAAGCGGCTGCGTGAAGGGCCGCGCCACGACCCGGGCGGCCCTGAGTTCTGGGACGTCCGCTATCGCGAATCGTTCACCCCCTGGGATGCCGGGCGCACCCCGCCCGCGCTCGCCGCCTGGCTGACGGCGCAGCCCCCCGGCCGCCGGGTGCTCATTCCCGGTTGCGGTACGGGATACGAGGTGGCGGCCTTCGTGGATGCGGGGCACGACGTGCTGGCCATCGATTTCAGTCCGGCTGCCGTCGCCGCCGCGCGCAGGACGCTGGGCCCGCTGGCCGGGCGGGTGCAGGAAGGCGACTTCTTCGGCTTCGACGCGGGCGACGGCTTCGACGTCGTGTACGAGCGCGCGTTCCTGTGCGCGCTGCCGCGCCGGCTGTGGGGGGACTACGCCGCGCGCACCGCCGCGGTGCTGCGTCCGGGCGGCCGCCTCGCCGGGTTCTTCTTCTTCGGGGAGGGCGATCGCGGCCCGCCGTTCCCGCTGCACGCCGGCGAGCTCGAGACGCTGCTCGATGCGCGGTTCGCGCGCGAGGACGATCGCGCGGTGGACGGATCCGTCCCGGTGTTCGCCGGCCGCGAGCGCTGGCAGGTCTGGCGGCGGCGCGACTGATGCAGGGCTAGGCGACGAGCCGCGAGCAGATCGCGGCGAGATCGACGTTTCCGCCGGACACGATGACCCCCACGCGCCCCCCGCGGGCCGCCACCTTGCCCTCGAAGAGGCCGGCGGCCGCGAGGGCGCCGGTGGGCTCCACCACGATCTTCATGCGCTCCCAGAGATAGACCATGGCGCGCAGCAGCTCGTCGTCGGTCACCGTGACCATGTCGTGCACGTAGCGCAGCACCAGCGGGAAGGTGAGCGCCCCGAGCGAATGCGTGCGCGCACCGTCGGCGATCGTGTCCGGGTTGTGGCAGGTCTGCAGCGTCCGGGTATGGAAGGAGCGCGTCGCGTCGTCGCCGGCCGCGGGCTCGACGCCCACCACCCGGCAGCCCGGCGACAGCGCGTGCGCGACGATGGCGCAGCCGGAGATGAGCCCGCCGCCGCCGGTGCACACCAGCAGCCAGTCGAGCGGCCCCGCCTCCTCGATCAGCTCCTTCGCCGCCGTGCCCTGCCCGGCGATCACGTCGGCCTGGTCGTACGGCGGAATCACCGCCAGGCCGCGCTCCGCCGCGATGCGCGCGGCCACCGCTTCGCGCGACTCGGCGTGCTTGTCGTAGGTGATCACCTCCGCGCCGTAGCCGCGCGTGGCGACAAGCTTCACCTGCGGCGCATCCTGCGGCATCACGATGACCGCGCGCATGCCGAGGAGTTGCGCGGCGAGGGCCACCGCCTGCGCGTGATTGCCGGACGAATACGCGAGGACGCCGCGGCGCCGCTGCGCGTCGGACAGCCGCGCCAGCGCGTTGTACGCGCCGCGGAACTTGAACGCGCCGATGCGCTGGAAATTCTCGCACTTGAAGAACACCGACGCGCCGGTACGCGCGTCCACCGCGCGCGAGGTCAGCACCGGCGTGCGATGGGCGACGCCTGCCAGGCGTGCGGCCGCGGCTTCGACCTGGGCGTAGTCGACCGCAAGCGGCGCATCGGATGCGTGCATTGTCCGGCTCCTCAGATCGTATCCCGGCTGTCCACGCCGGCCTCGCTCGAGGCGGCGAGGTGCGCCACGTCGCCCCATGACTCCAGCACCAGCCGGCCGTCGCGCCACGCGAAGCGGTTGATGCCGGCGTTGGGCAGCGCGTAATCGCGCGGTGCGTCGAGCGCCACTCCGGTGGCGACGCGATAGAGCATGCCCAGCGCCCCCCCGTGGGTGACGATGCCCAGGCGCGCGCCGCGGTGGCGCTCGCCGAGCTCGGCGAAGGTCGCGAGCAGCCGCTCGCGGAAGGCGATCGCGCTCTCGCCCTCGGGCACGGCATAGGACGCGTCACGCGTGGCGAGGCGCGCGTACTCCGCCGGGTAGCGCGCCTCGATCTCGTTCCAGGTGAGCGACTCGAACACGCCGTAGGTGCGCTCGCGCAGCGTGGCGAGGAACGATGGCGAGAGCCCGGTCGCCGCGGCGATCGGCGCCGCGGTCTCGCGCGCGCGACCGAGATCGCTCGAGTACAGGGCGTCGAGCCGTTCGCCCGCGAGCCGTGCGGCGAGCGCCTGCGCCTGGGCGCGGCCGGTGGGCGTGAGGCGGCTGTCCAGATGGCCCTGGATGCGGCCGTCGATGTTCCAGAAGGTCTCGCCGTGACGTACGACGACGAATGCGGTGGAAAGGGCCGAGGTCATGCGGGAAAAGTGCCTGCGGAGCGCCGTGCGACGGGCGTCGCGTGGGCGAAATGGTTTAGTGTACCAACCCGGGCAGCGCCGCCGCACCCCCGCCATCCCACCACAACATACCAACACGCAGCAATGGGTCTTTCGATCGACGCCACCACCGGCGAGCACATCGGCGATCGCTCCAGCATGCAGGATCGCGTCGCGATCGTCCCGAGCGGCAAGCTCCGCGGCACGGCGATGGTGATTCTCGCCGACGGCGCCGGCGGCTACACCGGCGGCGAGGCGGCCGCCGAACAGGTGCTCGCGACCGCGAAGAGCCTGTTCGAGAACTTCTCGCCGAAGGACGAATCGCCGCGCCAGCTCCTCGGCGCCATCATCGACGAGGCGCACACCATCATCAAGCTGAACCGGATCCTCACCGAGGAGGAACCGCACGCGACCATCGTCGCGATGATCCTGCAGCCGGAGCGCGTGGACTGGGCGCACGTCGGCGACTCGCGCCTGTACCACTTCCGCCACGGCGAGCTGCAGCACCGCACGCCCGACCACTCCCTGGTGGAGCAGCTGATCCGCGAAGGCCAGCTGCGCGAGGCCGACCGGCACACCCATCCGAACCGCAACCTGCTGATCCAGGCGCTCGGCCACACCGAGCAGCCGAAGCCGGATTTCGGCGGCACCGCGCCGCTCGCCGACGGCGACGCCTTCCTGCTCTGCTCCGACGGGCTGTGGGATTACTTCGAGGACGCGGCGATCGGCAAGGCGCTCGCCGCGCTGCCGCCGCGTAAGGCCGCCGAGATGCTCATCACCGGCGCGCGCGCCAAGGCGAAGGGCCGCGGGGACAACATCTCCCTCGCGATCGTGAAGCTCGCCGAGAGCTGAGCACGCTCACCGCGCGCCGGCGTCGAGCAGCGCGCGCAGGTGCGCGGCCGGGATCGCGTAGGTGATGCCGCTCGGATCCTTCAGCGCCGCCTCGCGCGAGCGCTTCACGAACACCATGTTGATGACCCCCAGCACCGCGCCGGTCTCGGCATCGTAGAGCGGGCTGCCGCTGTTGCCCGGATACGCGGTGGCGTCGAGCTGGTAGACGGTGAAGGGCCCTTCGGCCAGGCGCCTGATCTGCGAGCCGGTGAGCTGCGCGGCGCGCACGTTGGGCAGCGCGATCGGCGGCAGCGAGGCGACCATCGCGCGATGCGTGCTCGGGATCGGCCCGAGGATGCTGCCGATCGGAAAGCCGGTGAAGAGCAGCGTCTCGCCCTCGCGCGCCTCGCGCCCTGCGAGCGCCAGCGCCGGCAGCGCGGCGCCCTCGAAGCGCAGCAGCGCCAGGTCGCGGGCGGGGTCCTCGCGCACGAGCTTCGCGGGCCGCAGCTCCGCCCGGCCCTCGGTGCCGGGAATGCCGATCACGAAGGTCTCGCCGGCGCCGGCGTCGATCGGCGCGGTGAGGATGTGCGAGTTGGTCGCGACGAGCGAGCCGTCGCCGACGGCGAATCCCGTGCCGCGGAAGAGGAACTGCGGATTGCGGGTGCGCAGCAGCGTTCCCACCATCACGACCGAGGGCTTGACCTTCGGGATGACGTCCTCGGGCGCGGCGGCGGCGGGCAGCGCCAGTGCGGCCGCCAGGGCGGCACACGCCGCGCCGAAGCGCCTCCGGCTCACCGCGCTACGGCCGGGACAGCGCCGGCGACGGCCGCGCCACCGCTTCGTCGTAGGGATGCTCCGCGCGCTTCCACATCTTCATCACCCGGGCCACGTAGTGCTGCGTCTCGCGATACGGCGGAATGCCGCCGTGGCGGTCCACCGCGCCCTCGCCGGCGTTGTACGCCGCCGCGGCGAGGGCGACCTGGCCGCGATAATACGCGAGCAGCCAGCGCAGGTACGCGAGCCCGCCCTGGATGTTCTGCGCCGGGTCGAAGCGGTCGCTCACCTTGAAGCGCGCGGCGGTCTCCGGGATGAGCTGCATCAGCCCGCCGGCGTTGCGCGGCGAGACCGCCTTCGGATCGAAGTTCGATTCCACCGCGATCACCGCGAGCGCGAGGCGCGGGTCGACGTCGTACTGCGGCGCCAGGCGGTGCACCAGCTCGGCGATCTTCCGCCGGTGCGCCGGGGCCGACGCGTCCACCACCGCGTCGGGCTCGGCATCGTGCCGCGCGACCTGCCGGGGCGGATCGCGCATGCAGTCCGGCAACCCGCCCGGCGGCGCCTGCATGTGGCGCAGCATCCGCGCTGCCTGGGCGTGCTCCTGCGACGCCGCCAGGCTGAAGAAGGCGCCGGCGACCGCGTCGTTACGCCCGATGCCGCGGCCGTTCGCGTACATCCAGCCGAGCGCATACTGCGCCTCGGCGTTGCCGGCCTTGGCCGCGCGGCAGTAGAGATCGTGGGCGCGCTGCACGTCGCGCGCCACCCCTTCGCCGTGCTCGTACGCCGCGGCCTGGCGCAGCAGATCGCGGGGGTCGGCCGCCGCCGCCGGAACGGCGCACGCTGCGCCCAGCAGCAGGGCCGCGCTCAGGCCGGCACGCATCCGAACCGCTCCACGTACCAGGGCAGGGCCGCCTCGATCCCGGCGCGCACGTCGTGCGTCGGCCGGTAGCCGAGCAGCGCGCCCGCCTTCCCGATGTCCGCCTGTGAGTGCCGGACGTCACCGTCCCGGAAGGGTCCGCGCTCGCACCGCGGCGGCTGCGCCAGCGCACCGCGCGCCTCCAGCCCGGCGACGAGCAGCGCGTACAGCTCGTCGAGCGTGGTGCGCCCGCCGGCGGCCACGTTGTAGACCTCCCCGATCGCCGCCGGCGCGTTCACCGTCGCGGCGAGCAGGTTGGCCTGCACCGCATTGTCCACGTAGCAGAAGTCGCGGCTCGTCTGCCCGTCGCCGTTCACGCGCACCGGCTCGCCCGCGAGCAGCGCGCGCACCCAGCGGGGGATGACCGCGGCGTAGGCGCCCTCGGGATCCTGGCGCGCGCCGAAGACGTTGAAGTAGCGCAGGCCGATGGTCTGCATGCCGTAGCAGCGGCCGAAGACGTCGGCGTAGAGCTCGTTCGCGTACTTCGTGACGGCGTAGGGCGACAGCGGCCGGCCGATGGCGTCCTCCACCTTCGGCAGCGCCGGGTGGTCGCCGTAGGTCGAGCTCGACGCCGCGTAGACGAAGCGCGCGACGCCGGCGTCGCGCGCGGCGACCAGCATCTGCACGAAGCCGGAGACGTTCACCTCGTGCGTGCGCAGCGGATCGGCGAGCGAGCGCGGCACCGAGCCGAGCGCGGCCTGGTGCAGCACGACGTCCACCCCGGCGCAAGCCTCGCCGCACGCCGCGGCATCGCGGATGTCGCCCTCGATGAAGCGGAACCGCGCGGCGGCGCCCTCGCCGCCCTCGCGCACCGCATCCTCGAGATTGCGCCGATGCCCCGTGGCGAAATCGTCGAGCGCGACCACGCGCTGGCCGAGCGCCAGCAGCCGCGCCGCGAGATGCGAGCCGATGAATCCGGCGGCGCCGGTGACCAGCCAGGTCCGCGGGCTGGCGCGCAGGGCGGCGCACGCGTCCGAGTAGGCGTCGCAGGAGGAGACGTCCCTCGCGCCGGCAGCGCGCCCGGGATCGGCGCCTCGGGACCGCCCGGCGTCGCTCACAGGCGCCATACCGTGACCCCCTTCTCCGCGAGCGCGCCGGCGTCGTGCTGGCACTTCACGTCGACGAACAGGCCCTCGGGCGCGAGCTTCGCGACGAAGTCGGCGATCGGCCGCTCCAGATACTCGCGATGCGCCACCGCGGCGACGATGGCGTTGGCCTTCGGCAGGTACTCCCAGGGCGTGAGCGTCAGGCCGTACTCCTCGCGCGCCTCCTCCGGATCGGCGAGCGGATCGTTCACGTGCACCGTCACGCCGTACGACTCCAGCTCGCGGATCACGTCGATGACGCGCGAGTTGCGCAGGTCCGGGCAGTTCTCCTTGAACGTGAGCCCGAGCACCACCACGTGCGAGCCCTTCACCGGGTGGCCGCGCTGGATCATGCGCTTCACGGTCTGCTCGGCGACGTACTTGCCCATGCCGTCGTTGATGCGCCGGCCGGCGAGGATGACCTGCGGGATGTAGCCGACGAGCTCGGCCTTGTGGGTGAGGTAGTAGGGATCGACGCCGATGCAGTGACCGCCCACCAGCCCGGGCCGGAAGGGCAGGAAGTTCCACTTGGTGCCGGCGGCCTGCAGCACCTCGGTGGTGTCGATGCCGATGCGGTGGAAGATGAGCGCGAGCTCGTTCATCAGCGCGATGTTGAGGTCGCGCTGGGTGTTCTCGATCACCTTGGCCGCCTCCGCCACCTTGATGCTCGAGGCGCGGTGCACGCCTGCGGGGATGATGCGTCCGTACATCTGCGCGACGCGCTCGAGCGTCTCCGGGGTGTCGCCCGCGACCACCTTCACGATCCGGGTCAGCGTGCGCTCCCGGTCGCCGGGATTGATCCGCTCCGGCGAGTAGCCGACGAAGAAGTCGCGGCGCCACTTGAGCTCCGAGTGGCGCTCGAGCACCGGGATGCACGCGTCCTCGGTCGCGCCCGGATACACCGTGGACTCGAACACGACGGTCGCGCCGCGCTTGAGGTTCCGTCCGACCGTCTCCGCCGCGCCGAGCAGCGGACGCAGGTCCGGCTGGTGCGCCTCGTCTACCGGCGTCGGCACGGCGACGACGACGAAGTCCGCCTCGCGCAGCGCCGCCGGATCGCCGGTGAACGCGAGCTGCCGGGCGGCGCGGAACTCCTCCGCAGCGACCTGCCCGGCCGGATCGACGCCCCGCGCGTAGCGCGCGAGCTTGGCCTGCGAGAGGTCGTACCCGACGGTGGGGAGCTGCTTGCCGAACTCCACGGCGAGCGGCAGTCCCACGTAGCCCAGACCCACGACGGCGACTGTGGTCATGCTTTCCTTTCTTCCATGCGCGAATCCTTGCGGGGCTAGAGGGTGCGCAGCAGCGTGGCGGCCTCGCTGCGCTGCTCGTCGCTGCCGCGGTCGGCCACCACCTGCAGCTCGCGCTTCGCGGCGGCGCGGTCGCCGGTCTTGATCAGCGCCTTGCCGAAGTGCAGGCGGATCTCGGCGTTGTCGGGGGCGGCGCGTACCGCCTGGGCGAGCACCTCGATGCCGCGGCCCGCTTCGCCGCGGTTCACCAGCATCCAGCCGTAGGTGTCGGCGACCGCCGCGTTGCCCGGCGCGAGCTTGTAGGCGCGCTCCGCGTAGCCGAGCGCGGCGGGATCGCCGAGGCGGTCGAGTGCCCAGGCGTAGTTGTTCAGCACGACCACGTTCTGCGGCTGACGCTCGAGGATCGCCCGGTAGCGCTTCGCGGCCGCGCCGTGGTCGCCGCGGCGCAGGTCCGCATCGGCGAGGTACGCCGGCACGACCACGTCCTGCGGGTGCCGCTTCTGCCAGTCGGCGAGCGCCTGCTCGGCATCGGCCGGGCGCTTCGCCGCGAGCGCCGCGCGATGCAGTCCGATCACGGCGGCCGCCCCGCCGTCGCGGCGGAGCGCCTCGCGGTAGGGCGTCATCGCCTCGGCGGGCCGCTGCTGCGCCATCAGCACGTCGCCTTCCAGCGTGTACCCGATCGCGTCGCGCGGCCGGGCGCGCTGCATCCCCCGCGCCTCCGTGAGCGCATCCTCGCGCCGGCCCGCCGCGAGCTGCAGCGCGATCAGTTCGCGAGCGAGCTCCGGCGCCGCCGGGCGCATCGCCACCGCGCGGCGCATGGACTGGATCGCGGCATCGTGGTTCTTCGCCGCCGCCTGCGCCTGCGCGAGGCGCACGAGCGGCCCCGGCGCCTCCGGCTGCAGCTCGACGAGCTTGGCGAACGCGCCGGCCGCCTGCTGGGGATCGCCCGCGCTCAACAGCGTCGCACCGAGCATCTCCACCATGCGCGCGTCGTCGGGATTGGCGGCTGCGGCTTCCTTCGCCGAGGCGGCCGCGGCGCGCGGCTCGCGCTGCTGCAGGTGGTAGTTGACCAGCGCCATGCGCGCGCGCGGCGAGGCCGGGTTCGCCTTCACCGCGCGGTCCAGCGTGGCGAGCACGTCGGCCGGCTTCGCGCCCAGTCCCGCGTCGAGCTCGGCGAGCGAGAGCAGCGCGCCCTCGTTGCCGGGATCGTGCGCGACGATGCGCTCGAAGCGCGCGCGGGCGTCGGCGGGGCGCTTGGCATCCAGGTCGAGGCGCGCGAGATTGCGCGCGGCCGGCAGGAACGCGGGCTCGAGCTTCAGCGCGTGCTCGTAGGCCTGCCGCGCGGCGGCCGGGTCGCCGCGCGCGAGGTGCACGGTGCCCAGCACGTTGTGGGCGAGCGGATTGTCGGGCTGGCGGTTGGCGAGGCCGCGCGCGACCGCGAGCGCCTTGTCGCGTTCGCCGCGCCTCAGGTGCAGCGCGACCAGTGCGAGATCCGCCTGGTGACGCGCCGGGTCGAGCTTCGACACCGCCTCCAGGTCGCGCACGCCGCGGTCCACGTCCCCGGCCGCGAAGCGCAGCTGCGCGAGGCGCGCACGCACGTCGGCGCTGCCCTTCTCGATCTCGGCGGCACGGTCGTAGTGCTTGACCGCGCGCGCGACGTCGCCCGACGCGAGCGCGACTTCGCCGGCGAGCCGCTGCAGCGTCGCGTCGTCGGGCGACGAGCGCAGCGCGGGCGTCAGCACGTCCTCGGCGCGGGACGCCTCGCCCGCGCGCAGCAGCGTCGCGACCAGGAAGTTGCGCGCGGCGCCGTGGCCCGGGTCACGCGAGACGACGCGGCGGAAATGCTCCTCGGCGGTGCGATGGCTGCCGAGCTCGAGCTCGACTGCGCCGGCGAGGAGCTGGCTCGGCATGTGCTCGGGAGCGAGCCGCAGCACCTGCTGGACCTCTTCGCGCGCCTTCTGCAGCTGGCCGGAGCGGAGCGCGATCACGGCAGCGAGATAGCGGTTGCGGAGGTCCTGCGGCACCGCCTTGCCCATCGCGTCGAGCTTGGCGCGCGCGCCCGCGAGGTCGCCCTGGTCGATGTGCACGCCGACGAGCGAGGTCCACGCGGCGGCGTTGTGGGGCTGGAGCGCGACGACGGTCTCCAGGATCTGGCCCGCTTCGCCGCGCCGCTCCTCGGCGACCAACAGGTCCGCCTTGAGCATCAGCGCATCGATGGACTTCGGATGGGACACGAGCGTCGCATCCACGATGCGCCGCGCCGCTGCGAAGTCGCGCCGGATGGCGGCGAGGCGCGCTTCGCCGGTGCGGGCGATCGGGTCGCCCGGCCGGGCGTCCAGCGCGGCCTTGAACGCCTGCTGCGCCGCCGCCAGGTCGCCCAGCGCGAGGTGCGCCATGCCCGCGAGCGACTTCAGCCGCGCCTGCGCGACGCGGTCCGCGAGGTCCTTGTCGGCAAGCTCGCTCACGACCGTCTTCGGTTGGCCCAGGGCGAGCAGCACCTGCGCGAGCTCCGGGTATACGCGCTCGGCCGGATGACCGTACTCGAGCGCCCGGCGCAGCTCCTTCTCGGCGGAGAGATAGTCCCCGGCGCGCGCGAGCACCTGTCCCAGCAGGTAGCGGGCCTCGGCGTTGCGCGGCTGCTGCTGCAGGGCATTGCGCAGCTGGATCGCCGCGGCGCGGGCGTCGCGTGCGGCGATGTAGTCGCGCGGCGACTGCATCAGGCGCTCGGGGGTGTCGGCGCCGCACGGGCCGAGGAGGGCGGCGGCGGCGAGCGCGGCGAGCCAGCGGGTGGTGCGCCCGGCGGTCATGGCGCCTCGCTCCGTGCGCCGCTGTCCGCCGCGGCGGCCGCGGCGGCGGCCGCGGCCGGCTGCCGCAGCCCGAAGCGGTCGAGGATGTCGTAGAGCGTCGGTCGGCTGATGCCGAGCATCTCGGCGGCGCGCGACAGATTGCCGTTCACGCGTCCGAGCACGCGGATCACCGCCTTCTTCTCCGCCTCGTCCCGCACCTGCCGGAGGTTCAGCATCTCCTCGCGCGCCGGTGACTGCAGGCCGAGGTCGACCGCGCGCAGCTGCTGGCCGTCGGCCATGATCACCGCGCGCTTGATGCAGTGCTCGAGCTCGCGCACGTTGCCGGGCCAGGCGTGCGACTCGATCGCCTCCACCGCCTCGGGCAGCAGCGTCATCGTGCCGCGCTTCTGCTCGGCCGCGAAGCGGCGCAGGAACGCGTGCGCGAGCAGGCTGGGGTCGCCCGGGCGCTTGCGCAGCGCCGGGATCTCCAGAACGATCTCCGCCAGGCGGTAGTAGAGGTCCTGGCGGAACCGACCCTGGGCGGTGAGGTCGCGCAGGTTCTGGTGCGTGGCGCACACCACGCGCACGTCCACCGGGATCTCCTCGCGCCCGCCGAGGCGCTCCACCACGCGCTCCTGCAGGAAGCGGAGCAGCTTCGCCTGCAGGGCGAGCGGCAGGTCGCCGATCTCGTCGAGGAACAGCGTGCCCTTGCTCGCCGTCTCGATCTTGCCCGGCGTCTGCCGCACCGCGCCGGTGAAGGCGCCCTTCTCGTAGCCGAAGAGCTCGCTCTCCAGCAGGTTCTCCGGGATCGCCGCGCAGTTGATGGCGACGAACCGCTCCTTGCGCCGCTGCGAGCCCTCGTGCAGGCCGCGCGCGAAGAGCTCCTTGCCGGTGCCCGATTCGCCGAGCAGCATCACCGTCGCCGTAGTGGGCGCGACCTTCTCCACCATGCGCGCCAGACGCAGCATCTCCGGATCGCGCGTGAGCACGGTGCTCATCGGCCCGCCCGCCTGCGCCGCGGAGAGCCGCCGGTTCTCCTCCTGCAGCTCGTGCAGCCGGAAGGCGCGGTCGATGGCGAAGCCGAGGAGCTGCGGCTCGAACGGCTTGGCGAAGAAATCGTAGGCGCCGAGCGCCACCGCCTTCACCGCGTTCTCGCGGTCGTTCTGGCCGGTGAGCACGATCACCTTGGTGTCCGGCGCGAGCGCGAGGATCTCCTGCAGCAGCGCGAGGCCCTCGGTGGGGTCGTCCGGATGCGGCGGCAGGCCGAGGTCCATCGTCACCACCGCGGGCTCGAAGCGGCGCACCGCCGCGGTCGCCGCGGCGCGGTCGCCGGCGAGCAGCGTCTCGTGCCGGTCGAACGCCCAGCGCATCTGCTTCGCGAGCGCCGGATCGTCCTCCACGATCAAGAGCGGCTTTCCTTTCGTCTCGTTCATGCCACCTCCGTCTCCGGCGGGTGTGCCGCACGCGCGTCGTCGGCCGGGAGCTCCACCGATATGCGCGTGCCGCGACCCGGCGCGCTGTCCACCTCCAGGCGCCCGCCGAGCTGGCGGACGTACTGCTCGCTTTCGTACACGCCGATGCCCATGCCGTGCGGCTTGGTCGTCTGGAACGGCCGGAACAGCCGCTCGCGCACGAACTCCGGCGTCATGCCGCACCCCGCGTCGGCGACCTCGAGGCGCACGCGCGCGCCGTCGCGACGCGCGCGCACCTGCACCTCCGCGCGCTCGGGCGACGCGTCGATCGCGTTCTGCACCAGGTGTCCGATGACGTGCTCGAGGCGCTCCTCGTGGGCCACCGCCCGCAGGCCCGCCTCGACCTCCACCGCGAGGCGCGCGTGCGCCCCCCGCTTGGCGCGGTGCACGCGCTGCACGATGGCCGCGAGGTCCACCGGGCGCGGCGGGTCGATCGGCGTGGTGCCGACGCGGAGCTGCAGCATCAGCGCGTTCATCCGCGTGACGACGTGCTGCACGGTGTCGAGCACGTCCTGCTGGAACTCCGGGTTGTCGCGGTGGCGCGGCGCGTTGGCGAGCACCAGCGAGAGCTGCGCGACCAGGTTCTTAAGGTCGTGCACGACGAACGCCGACATGCGGTTGAACGCCGCGAACTTCTGCGCCTCGAGCAGCGCCTCCGCCGACTGCATGTGGCCGAGGTAGCTCGCCGCCTGGCGGCCCGCGGTCTTCAGCAGGTCGCGGACTTCCCAGTCGACCTCCAGGGGCGTGCGCGGCGCGCCGAGCACCACGAACCCGGCCAGCCGCTCGGCGCCCTGCAGCGGCACGATCAGCCAGGCGCGCGGCAGCGCGGTGAGCCACGGCGGCAGCGCGAGTCCCTCGTGCGCGTGCGGCCGGGCCGCCGCGTCCTGCACGTCCACCACCCAGCCGGTGCGGGCGAGATAGGCGGCGAGCGGACCGTCGAGCGGCTCGGTCTCGCGCACCGCCGGCATCGCGATGCGCGCCACCTGGCGCAGCGATTCGCCCTGGGCGAGCCACAGCGCGCCGGACGCGCTCTCCACCAGGTCGCCGAGCGCGCGGATGCAGGTCTCGGGCAGCGGCACGTGCGGGTTGTGCGAGGACAAGGTGCGCGTGAAGCGCAGCCACTCCTCGCGGTAGTCGTAGCGGTAGGAGTAGAAGTGCTTGCTGACGAACACGCGCAGCCGCGACCGGAAGCGCCCCGACGCCACCACGAGCGCGAGGAACACCAGCGCCGCGAACACCACGAGCGCCTGCAGCGTGCCGCCCCACGTGCCGCCGAAGTAGCGCACCCAGTAGCCGGCGCCGGCCACGACCAGCAGGTACGCGCCGCAGATCACGAGCGCGGTCGAGTGGAACACGACGCCGCGCGACACCGCGATGTCCACGCTCCACTGCGTGTTGCGGGCGGTCGCCACGGCGACCAGCGGGATCACCAGCGCGTGCGCCACGCCGCGGGCCGCCCACAGCCCGGGGTCGAGCTGGCGGAAGAGCAGCGCCTCGGAGTAGAGGAACAGGTCGTAGGCGAACATCGCCGCGAGGGCGAGCGCGAGCGGCTTGATCGCCCAGCGGAGGTGACTCGCGGTGGCGCGGAAGAGCTGCTCGGCGGCGACCAGCCCCGCGACCGACGTCGCGAGCCCGGCGGCGTAGGGCCAGATGTTCGCCTCGGCCGCGGCGCGCGGCGCTTCCGGGAAGAGCAGCGCACCGCCGACGGCCACCGCGGCGGCGACGGCGAACCAGCCCTGGCGCATGCGGCCCGAGAGCAGCAGCGCGACGAAGCCGAACCACGCGGCGAGGCGAAAGGCATCGAGGACGCGCGCGGCCGCCGCGGTCGTCGGCGAGAGCGTGAGCGCCTGGGCGCACACGAGCGCCGCCCATGCCGCGGACAGCGCCGCGGCGGCGAGCAGCGCCATCGCGCGCAGCCCGCCCTTCCAGCCCGCGCCGAGCAACCCGGCCAGGAGGACGAAGCCGAACGCGGCGAGGCCGTAGCCCCACGCGGCGAGCGCCTGGCTCAACGCGCCCCCTCGCCGAAGAGCACCACCCGGACGGTCTCGAGCAGGATGACGAGGTCGAGGAACAGCGAGTGGTTCTTCACGTAGTAGAGATCGAACTGCAGCTTCCGCGTGGCGTCCTCGACCGATGCGCCGTATGCGAAGCGCACCTGGGCCCAGCCGGTGACGCCCGGCTTCACGCAGTGGCGCACGCCGTAGAACGGGATGTCGCGCTCGAGGTTGGCGACGAAGGCCGGGCGCTCCGGGCGCGGCCCCACGAAGCTCATCTCGCCGCGCAGCACGTTCCAGAGCTGCGGCAGCTCGTCGATGCGGCTGCGGCGCAGGATGCGGCCGACGCGGGTCACGCGAGCGTCGTTGCGCGTCGCCCACTGCGCCCGGCCGTCGCGCTCGGCGTCCTGCACCATGCTGCGGAACTTGAACAGCATGAACGGCCGGCCGCCGCGTCCGACGCGCTCCTGGCGGTAGATCACCGGGGCGCCGGATTCGACGAGGATCGCCAGCGTCGCGATCAGCATCACCGGGGCGGCGAGGAGGAGCAGCACCGCTGCCGCGGACACGTCGAACACGCGCTTCACCGCGCTGCGCGACAGCCCCTGCTTGAACCCGTCGCCGTAGATGAGCCAGCTCGCCTTGAGCGATTCCACCGGGACTTCGCCGCGTGCGCGCTCGAAGAACCGCGACACGTCGGTGATGCGCACCCCGGCCACGCGGCAGTCGAGCAGCTCGGCGAGCGGGAACGCACCGCCGCGCTGCTCGCGCACCGCGACGACCACCTCGTCCACGTCGAGGCGGCGCACGGCGTCGCGGATGTTCCACTCGGCCGGGAGCATGCGTCGCGCCGGCACCACCGGGCGCTGCCCCGCGCCGGCGAGCGGATAGAACCCGACCAGCTTGAGGTTGGGCTGGTTGAGGTCGACGATGGACTGCTCGATCGCGGCCGCTTCCGGCCCGACCCCGACGACCAGCACGCGATGCGGGAAGAGCGCGCCGACCAGCGGCGTCGCCAGCGCGCGACGGGCGATGAGCGCGCCGGCGAACGCGTACACCGCCGCCACCCAGAGCGTCTCCTGCAGCACGCCCGCCTGGGGGAAGAACACGAAGATCGTGTACGCCACGGCGAATCCCATGCCGACCGCCACCACCGCACGCGCGGCGAGCGCCGGCAGCTCCAGCCGGGCATCGCGGCGATAGAGCCCCAGCGCGGCGTTGACGCACACCATCACCACCGCGAACGCGGCGGCGGGGGCTAGCAGCGATTCGGGTGCGAGCAGCAGGCCTTCCCGGCTGAAGCGCACCGCCGCGAGCACCGCGACGAAGAACAGCAGCGCCTCCACGGCGAGCTGCACCAGGGTGGCGACCGAAACGTGGTGGCGGAACAGGGTGACCATGACATTCTCCCGGCGTGCCGCGCAGGGCGCGCCGTGCGGCTAAGCGGCGTGAGGACTGGGACGGGGGCGCGCGCGCCGGGCCTGCGTGGCTCCGCAGGCGGCAACGGCGCGCCGGACGCAGGACGACTGGGGCGCGTGCGTGTGAACGGTGACCTCCCTCTCGCGATCGGCGTCTTCGCCGGAATCGGTTCAGCGGCACGACGGTCTTGGCGCCGCGCGTGCCTCCGGCGTAAGAAATTTCGACGGCGCGCGACGCGACGTCGAACCGCGTTACGCCGGTTCGCGCACCCGCTTAAACAAGTAACGGACCACCCCCGTGCGACCGGGGCTGGCGTGCTCCCCGCGCAGCGCACATCGAACGCGCCCCGCCGCCCCGTGACGCGGGCAACACGCGCTGCCGGAAGGAGGAAACGGCGTGGCCGTTGCCGCTTCTGCGCGGCCGGCCGTGCCGGGCACGGGTCTCGCACCGCCCGCGCCGATGCGCACGGCGCCGTCGTGCCGGCAGGTCCGCCGGCAATTCCTGCGGCGGCGGGAAACTTTTCCCGAGCGCCGGGACGTCGATGCTTTTGTCATATCTGTCGGGAACGAGCGGGGATACGCAACGGTGATGGGATACGCGAGGACCGCGGCCAAGCGCGCGGTGATGACGGTGCTGGACCGCATGGACAAGCGCGGCGTGCGCACGTGGGCCCAGCCGCCCGCCGCGTGGGGCATGACGGCGGCCTCCGGCCGGCTGGAGTGGGACGGCGTCGACCTGCACGCGCTCGCCGCGCGCCACGGCACGCCGCTGCACGTGGTCAACCGGGCGCGGCTGGAAGCGACGTACCGCCGCTTCCGCGACGCGTTCGCGTCGCGCTATCCGCGCGTGGACATCGGCTATTCGTACAAGACCAACCCGCTGCCGGCGGCGCTGCGCGTCCTGCACGAGGCGGGCGCCACCGCCGAGGTCATTTCCCACTACGAGCTGTGGCTCGCGCTGCGTCTCGGCGTGCCGGGCGCGCGCATCGTCTTCAACGGGCCGGGCAAGACCCCGGAATCGCTGGCGCTCGCGCTCGAGTCGGGCGTGAAGCTCATCAACGTCGACGGGCTCACCGAGCTCGCCACGCTCGAGCGGCTCGCCGCCGAGCGCGGGCGGCGGCAGCGCGTGGGCGTGCGCGTCGTCACGTCCGTGGGCTGGTCCGGCCAGTTCGGCATGCCGCTCGCCGACGGCACGGCGTTCCAGGCGTTCCAGCGCCTCGCGCAATCGGAGCACCTGCATCCGTGCGCGGTGCACGTCCATCTGGGCAGCGGCCTGCGCGACACCGGCATCTACCTGCGCGCGGCGGAGGAGACGCTCGCGTTCATGCGGCGGCTGCGCGACGAGCTCGGCGTGGTGGTCGAGCATCTCGACCTCGGCGGCGGCTTCGGCGTCGAGACGGTGCGCTCGTACACCAATCTCGACCACCAGCTCCTCATCAACGGCTTCCGGCTGCGGCCGCCGCGTCCCGGCGACGCGCCCGGTCCGGAGGACTACGCCGCCGGCATCGTGCCGATCGTGGAGCGCCACCTGGGCGCCGACCCGGCGCAGTGGCCCGAGCTGATCCTCGAGCCCGGGCGCGCGGTGACCAGCAGCGCGCAGTGCCTGCTGGTCTCGGTGATCGCGCTCAAGCGCGGCGACCGCCACGGCCCCTACGCGATTCTCGACGGGGGCCGCAACCTGATGATTCCGACCGGCTACGAGTACCACGAGGTGCTGCCGGTGACGAACGCGGCCGCGACCGAACGCCGGACGTGGTCGCTGTTCGGGCCGCTGTGCCATCCCGGCGACCTGCTGTTCAAGCGCCGGGAGCTGCCGCCGCTGGACATCGGCGACGTGGTGGCGGTGATGGACGCCGGCGCCTACTTCATCCCCAACCAGATGACGTTCTCCAATCCGCGGCCCGCGGTGGCGATGATCGAGCGCGGCGAGGCGCGCATCGTGCGCGTGCGCGAGTCCTTCGAGGACCTGGTCGCGCTCGACGAGCACGCGCTCCCCGTGGGCGAGCGGCCGCGCACCGCACCGCGGGTGGTGGTCTCGCGCTAGGCCCCGCGCCTCAGGCCTTCGCCGCGCGTCGCCAGCGGGCGACGCGCGGCGCGACGAGCTCGCGCACGCCGTGCATGAACGGCCCGGGATCACGCCAGGACCACCGTGCGTACGCGCGCGCTCCGAGCACCGAGGCGGCGTAGGCGCCCCAGCCGAGCGCGCCGGTTCGCACCAGCCCCTGCTCGCGGTTCATGCACAGCCAGAGATCGTCGGGAAAGCTCAACCACCGCACCTCGCGCTGCGGCGGGTCGGTGGGCAACGCCGGCTCGAGCTGGAACGCGAGCAGGTCGCGCCCCGACGCGGCGCCGATGCCGAACTGCACCCACGGGCGCGCGTTGACCTCGATGAGGAACAGCGCACCGTCGTCGCCCGTGCGCAGGATCTCCACCTCCGCGATGCCGCGGTAGTCCAGCGCGTCGGCCGCGGCGCGGGCGAGCGCTTCGACCTCGGGCGCGGCGGCCGTCTCCACGAGCGTGCCCACCCGGCACGCTTCGGGCCGCGGGCGGACCTTGCGCGCGACCACCGCCAGCGTCCGCCCGTGCTGTCGGGAAATGCCGACGGAATACTGCTCCAGCGGGCGGCCAAGCAGCGACTGGGTGACGATCGGCTGCACGCCGGCGGCGCGGTAGGCTGCAAGGGCCGCCTGCAGCGCGGCGCGGGTGCGCACCTCCTGGGCCTTCGCGATGCCCGGCGCCGGCCGCGAGTGCAGCGTCTCCGCCGGGCGCAGCAGCACCGGGAAGCGGATCGCGGCGGCGTCGGCCCGCGCACCGACGTCGTAGCGGCGCGGTGCGGGCAGCTCGCGCGCCGTGCAGAAATCGGCGAACCGCAACTTGTCGAGGCAGAGCGCGAGTACGTCGTTCGGCGGATGCAGCACGCGCGCGAACGCCGCGTCGACGGCAGCGCGGGTCGCGGACAGGGCGCGCAGCCACTCGTCGGTCGTCGCCACCAGCCAGGCGCGGCCGCCGGCATGACGGGCGGCCAGCTCCGCGAGCACCGCCGTGCGCGGGTGCGCGGGCCGGGCGTGGCGGACCGCCAACCGGGTGGCGAACGCGACGCCCTCCTCGACGTCGACCAGCTCGCAGCCCAGCCCGTGCGCGTGCGCGCTGCGCACCATCGCGAGCGCGGTGACGCTCGAGCCGAGCACGACCAGCACGTCAGGCCGCATCCGGCCCCCCGCGCGGTCGGGGCACGAACCTTGCGAACGGCGACCCGGTCCGCCCTTCCCCAGGCCCCCCATGTCCGGTACCGCCGCCCCCCGCGTCAGCATCGTCACCTGCACCTACAACGCCGCCGCCCTGGTGGGCGCGACGCTCGACGGGCTGCTCGCCCAGACCTGGCGCGACTTCGAGCTGATCGTGGTGGACGACGCATCGACCGACGGCACCGCCGAACTCGTCGCGGCGCGCACCGATCCGCGCATCCGCCTGATCCGCAATCCCCGCAACGTCGGCGTCGCCGCAGCGCGCAACATCGGCTTGGACGCGGCGCGAGGCGAGTACCTCTTCGCCAACGATCACGACGACGTGAGCCTGCCGGTGCGGCTCGCGCGGCAGGTCGCCTATCTCGACCGGCACCCGGAGACGCTGCTCGTCGCCACGGGCACCTTCACCCTGGAAGGCGACCGGCGCCGCCCCGACCCGCCGCCGCCGACCACGCACGCGCTCATCCGCTGGAAGCTGATGACGCAGAACCCGATCTGCCATTCCACGCTGGCGATGCGGCTTCCGCGGTTGCGCGCGCTCGGCCTGCGCTACGACCCCGCCTGCGATTTCGGCGACGACTTCGAGCTCTGCCATCGCATCGCCGACGCCGGTCCGGTGGCGGCGCTGCCCGACCGGCTCGTGCTGTATCGGCTGCACGCGTCCAACGCCTCGCGCCTGCACGGCGAGCGCATGAACGAACGCGGCCGGCGCATGCTCGCGCACGCGCATCGCCGTTTCCTCGACCTCGAGCTCGAGGCGGCGGAGTTCGATGCCCTGTGGCGCCTGGTGACTTCCTTCCACGCCGCGGAGTCCCTCGAATCGCTGCACCTCGCCGGCGGCGCGCTGGAACGCACGCTCGTCGCGTTCCTCGCGCGCATCGGCTCGCTCTCCACGGGCGAACGCGACGCCGTCGTGCGCGCCGCGTCCCAGCAGTGGTGGGACGCGGTCAACCGCGCCGCCAACCTGCTCGGTCCCGGGGTGCTCGCCTGCTACCCGGAGCGCCCGGCGCTCGCCGCCTACATGCCCGGCACGCTGGAAACCTGGCGGCGCAAGCTCGGGCGGGCCCTCCGGCGCGCGCGTGCCGGCGCCGGCCCGCGGCGCGGCGCGGAGGCACGCGAGCCCGGCCTGTAGCGGCACGCGCAGCGCACCGGCAAGGCGCGCCCCGCGCCCTTCGGGCGAGCCCCCGCACGCCGCGCTCGCGTTCATGCGCCGCGCAGCGCGCCGTGGATGCGGCTCCGCGCGAGCCACAGGAACAGCGTGTCGATGCCGCTCCAGTGCAGCCGGCACAGGTGCGCGTAGTTGCGGTAGAGCTCGCGCACGTCGTGCGGGAGCGCGGCGAGCCCGTGGTCGGCGATGTGTGCGCGCAGCATGACCGTCTGCCACCGCCGCAGGCCGTAGCGGATGCGCCGGCGCCAGTAGAGCCGCGCATCGGGGAGCCGGTGCCAGCGCAGGGAGCCGAAGGCGAACCGCGCGTCGTCGCACACGCTCACCCGCTCCTTGCGCCACCCGGATGCAGGATCGAGGTCCATGAGCGCGAGCGCGCCGACCCAGCTGTCGTCACCGATCAGGCCGACGGGCAGTCGCAGGCCCGCGGCGCGCACGCGGTCCACGAAGCCGCCCGACAGCGCGTACAGGTTCCCGGCGAGGGCGTGCGACTCGCGCACCTCGCGCGCGAAGGCGGCGAGGTTGCGGCCCGCGGCGGGCAGCGCGGCGGCCGCGTTGACACCCGGTGCGGCCGCGAGGGCCTGCGCGAGGGCCGCGATCGATCCCGGCTCGACGCGCACGTCGCCGTCCACGAAACAATGGACCGCGGCGGCGTCGGCCAGCTCGTGCACGTAAGTGTTCCAGGCGTTCGACTTGTCGCCGAGCGGAATCGAGTGCAGGACGACCTCGGGACGCAGGCGCGCATACGCCTCCACCAGCGACTCGGTGCCGTCGCTGCAGCCGTTGGCGAGGACGTGGATGCGGAACGGCCGCGGCGGGTTGCCGCGATAGACGCTGTCCAGGCAGGTGGCGATGCCGTCGGCCTCGTTGTGCGCGAAGACGGCGATGGACGTGACGATGTCGGGCGCTGCGACCACGGGGTCCTCTCCTCCAACCGGTGATGCGTGAGCGCATTCCGTGCCTGCGCGCCGGCGCCGCGGAAGCCGACGACCGGCCGGGGGAAACGTATGGGCCGCCGACGCGCGCCGGAATTTCGTTCCGGCGGGCATCGGCATTTCTTGCGCCGCGGGCCGCGGCGGCATCCGCCCGGCGGGGCGGGCGCGTGGCAGCGGATTTGCTTTGCACGCGGCGCCCACGATCATCCCCGATGCCCCGCTTCCTGCCGATCTCCCGCCCGTGCACCGTCCGCGCGTCGCCGCCCCGGCCTCGGGCGCGGCCTGCCTGATGCGTACGCTGCTCGTCACGCCTGCCTCGCCGTTCGCGCTCGACTCGGGCGCGGCGCAGCGCACGGCGCTGCTGCACGCCGCGCTCGGCCGGCTCGGACGCTGCGACGTGCTGGTGCTCGCGCCCGGGACGGAAACGCGGGTGCTGCCCGCGGAAGACCGGCGCGTCGCACTGCAGGCGCAATGGAAGTCGCTGCCGCTGGGCGCCGACGGTTATGCGCGCCACGAGCCGCTCACGCGCCTGGTGGCGCGGCACCTGGATCTCGGCGCCTACGACGTCGTCGTGGGGCGCTATCTCACGCCCGTCGCCAAGCTCGCGCTGCCGCGCGGCGTGCCGACGGTCGTCGATCTGGACGACGTCTGCTATCGATACGATGCGTCCTGCGGATGGAGCGGGCCGGCGCTCGCCGCGCGCGCGAAGGCGTGGCTGAAGCAGTCGGCGGTGACCACGGCGCTGCCGCGGTTCGACGCGTTCTTCTTCGTGTCGGCGCTGGACCGTGCGCGGTTCGCGCAGGCCGCCGGCGCGATCCTGCCCAACATTCCCTATCGCCGCCCCGTGACGCCCGCCTTCGGCGCGGCGGGCACGACCGTGCTCTTCGTGGGCTCGCTCTGGTATGAGCCGAATCGCGAGGGCGTGGAGCGTTTCCTTGCGCGCGCGTGGCCCCGCGTCCGCGCCGCACGGCCGGAGGCCCGGCTGCTGCTCGCCGGCGCCGCCCCGGCCGCGGACCGGGCCCGCTGGGCCGCGCACCCGGGGGTCGCCGCGCCCGGATTCGTCGACGACCTCGAGGCCGCCTACCGCGACGCCGCGCTCGCCGTGGCGCCCGTGTGGTGCGGCGGCGGCACCAACATCAAGGTCCTGGAGGCGTTCGCGCATGGGCGCGCGTGCGTGACCACGCGCTTCTGCGCCCAGGCCTTCGGCGACGTCTTCGATCCGGCCGCCGACCTCGCGGTGGCCGACGACGACGCCGGGCTCGCGCGGCTGGTCGACCGGCTGTTGGGCGACGCCGACGAGCGCGAGTCGCGCGCGCGGGAGGGTGCGGCGAAGGTCGCTCACGCGTTCGGCCCGGCGCGATTCGAGGCCGTGGTGGCCGACACCGTGCGCGGCGTCGTGCGCGCCGCGGCCGCTGCGACGTGAGCGCCGCCGGTTCGCGCGCGACCGACCTGCGGCGCGCGTTCCTGCACGGCACGGTCTGGGTGTTCGCCGGGCGGTGGGCAATCCGCGCCCTCGGCCTGGTCAGCACCGCGGTGCTCGCGCGGCTGCTCGCGCCGGCCGACTTCGGCCTCGTCGCCATCGCCATGCTGGTCATCGCGTTCATCGAGGTGTTCCTGCTCCTCGGCGTGGAGTCGGCGCTGGTGCGCCATCCCAACCCGACCCGGGCGCATTGGGATACGGCGTGGACGATCCGGCTCCTGCAGAACCTCGGGACCGCGGCCCTGCTCGCGGTGGCGGCGCCGCTGGCGGCGGCCTATTTCAAGGAGGCGCGCATCGAGCCGGTGATCTGGGCGCTGGCCGGCGGCATCGCGGTGTCCGGGTTCAGCAACATCGGGGTGCTGGAGTACAACCGCGAACTGCGCTTCGACCGCGAGTTCGTCCTGCGCGTGCTGGGCAAGGTGCTGCAGCTCGGCGTCACGCTCGGCATGGCGCTGTGGCTGCGCAACTACTGGGCGCTGGTGGTCGGCACCATCTCCGGGTACCTGTTCGGGTGCGTGCTGTCCTACGCGCTGCACCCTTTCCGCCCGCGCTTCTCGCTCGCCTGCGCGCGCGAGCTGATGGGCTTCTCGCTGCGGATGGTGTCGCTGTCGATCGCCTATTTCGCCGAATCGCGCATCGACGAGATCCTGCTCGGACGCCTCGCGACCAATCGCGCCCTCGGCCTCTACAGCCTGGCGTCGGAGCTCGGGCAGCTGCCGGTGAGCGAGGTCGCCGCGCCGCTCAACCGGTCGCTCATGCCCGCCCTCGCGCGCATCCAGGATGAACGCGACCGCATGAACTCGGCGTATCTCAACGTCGTCGGGACGCTCGCGATGGTGGTCGTGCCGGCCGGCGTCGGCGTAACGCTGGTGGCCGACCCGTTCGTGCGCGTCCTGCTCGGCTACCAGTGGCTGGAAGCGGTGCCGCTGCTGCAGTGCCTCGCGATCTACGGGATCTTCCGGTCGCTGTACATGTGCCCGATGCACGCCCTGATCGCCTACGGCCGGCCCGGCGTCTCCGCGCAGTTCGCCTGGACCGGGGCGTTGCTGCTCGCGCCGGCCGGGTACGTGCTGGTGGTGATGCACGGCGCGCTCGGGATGGCGTGGGCGCGGGTGCTGGTGGGCGGCATCGTGTTCGCGATCGCGGTGGTCGCGATGGCGCGCGTCACCGCTTGCCGCGTCGGTGCGCAGCTCGCGCGCTTCCTGCGTCCGGCCGCGGCAACCGCGGTGATGGGCGGAGCCCTGCTCGCCCTGCCCGCCCTCGAGTGGCCGCATCCGGTCGTCGAGCTCGCAGCGAAGGTCGCGCTCGGTGCGCTGGTGTACGTCGCGGCGACGCTCGCCCTGTGGACGGCCGCCGGACGCCCCGACGGCGGCGAGCGGATGGCGCTGGAGACGCTGCGCCGGCGGCTGCAGCGCGCGCGCCCGGCGGCCGCGGCCGGAGGGCCCGCATCATGACCTGCCGCATCTGCGGAGAAGCACGCGGGCTGCGCCGCCACCGCGCGCGGGAGATGTTCTTCGGCTACGGCGATGCCTTCGACTACCTCGAGTGCCCGGCGTGCGGCTGCCTGCAGATCGCCGAGGTGCCGGACGACCTCGGCCACTACTACGGCGGGGCCTACTACTCGCTCGCCGAGCGGCGCAGCCCGCCGCCGCGTCCCTCGGCCACGCGTCGCGCCCGGGATCGCCTGCTGCTGCTCGACCGGTCGCCGCTCGGCCGGCTGGCGGCCGGCGCGCTGCGCCGGGCGGCGCCGGAGGCGCACACGGCCCGGCTGCTGCCGCTCACCCGCGATGCGGGGCTCGCGCACTTCGACGACCGCATCCTCGACGTCGGGTGCGGCGCGGGCGACTTCCTGTTCGCACTGGCCGCCCGCGGCTTCACCGCGCTCGAAGGCTGCGATCCGTTCATCGACGCGCCGGTGCAGGCCGGCCCGGTCGCGATCCACCGCGCGGCAATCGACGCCCTGCCGGCGGCGCCCCGCTACCGGCTCATCCTGTTCCAGCACAGCCTGGAGCACCTGCCCGACCAGGTCGGAGCGCTCGCTGCCGCGCGTGCGCGCCTGGTGCCCGAGGGCCGCATCTTCGTCGAGGTGCCGGTGGTGGACTCGTACGCCTGGCGCACCTACGGCACCGACTGGGTCGACCTCGACGCCCCCCGTCATCTTTACCTGCACTCCATCCGCAGCATGTCGCGGGTGGCCGCCGCTGCCGGGCTGGCGATCGAGCGCATTGCGCCCATGTCCTCGGTGTTCGAGATCCTTGCCAGCGAGCAGTACCGGCGGGGAGTGCCTCTCCGTGCCCCGGAGTCGTTCGCGGTCCGCGGTGTCGCCGCGGTTTACAGCCCCGCCGCCCTCGCGCCGTTCAAGCGCCTCGCGCGCGAGCTCAACGTCGCGGGTCGCGCGGGACGGCTCGCCTTCTATTTCCGCCCCGCCGACCGAGGGATCGGTGCGGCCGGCGCCCCCCGCGCAGCGGCTGCGGAGACCGCGACATGACCCCGCGGCATGCTACTTGCATCGGACGTGCACGCTCGAACTGCCGCGCTCGCGTCCGCATGCCCGCACCCCGCTTCCGTCCCCTGCTTCCCCTCGCACGACTCCTGCTGCCGCTGGCCATCGGCTGCGCCATGGCCGGAGGGGCCGCCGCGTCGGGCTGCGGCAGCCTGGTGAACGGCTTCGGGCCGTTCGACTATCGCACCGCCGGCGACGCCACGCGGAAACAGGTGGAGCTGCATCACTTCAACGCGAACGTCGAGAACCTGCGGACCGGCCAGAACGGCTATCTCGCCGGGGACATCGACTACGTGCTGCGCGCGTTCCCCAACCACCCGCGCGCCCTGTGGGCGATGGAAAAACTCGCCCGTCGCGACCGCACCGAGCGGCCGCTCGGTGCGAACTACACCGCGAGCTGCTACTTCATGCGGGCGATCGAGTTCCAGCCCGACGATGCGATCGTGCGCGTGCTGTACGGGCTGCACCTGATCGAGCGCGGCAAGAAGCCCGCCGCGCTCGAGGAGCTGCAGACCGCGCGCGCCCTGATCGAGAAGGACGAGTACCTGCGGACCGACGGGAACATCGCGTACAACCTCGGCCTCGGCTTCTACCAGGTCGGCCGCTACGACGAGGCGCTCGAGTACGCGCGCCGCGCCGACACCCTCGGCTTTCCCATGACGGGCCTCCAGAACATGCTCAAGCGGGTGGGCAAGTGGAAGTGACCCGCCCGCGCCGCGTCTTCCTCGCGCTCGCCGCGGCCGGCGCGCTCGCCGCCGCGCACGGCGTGTCGGCCGCGCCCGCGCAGCGCGTCATCCAGGTCATGCCGGGCACGGCCGTCCCCACGCTCGCCGCCGCCGCGCGCATCGCCCGCGACGGCGACGTGGTGGAGGTGGCGCCCGGCGAGTATCGCCGCGACACGGCGGTGTGGTCGCAGAAGGACCTCGTCATCCGCGCCGCCGCCGGCCGCGTGCGGCTCATCGCCGACGGCGCCTCCGCGGAGGACAAGGGGATCTTCGTGGTGCGCGGCCGCGTGACCGTGGAGAACATCGAGTTCGTCGGCGCGCGGGTGTCCGACGGCAACGGCGCCGGCATCCGCTTCGAGAGCGGGCGGCTGCTGGTGCGCAACTGCCTCTTCGAGGACAACCAGAACGGCATCCTCGGCGGCAGCGATCCGCAGGCGGAGCTCACGGTGGAGGACTCCACCTTCCGCCGCAACGGCGCGGGCGACGGGCGCACCCACCACCTGTACGTGGCGCGCACCGGCAAGCTCACCGTGCGGGGCAGCTACTTCACCGAGGGGCGCGTGGGTCATCTGCTGAAGAGCGGCGCACGCGAGACCTTCGTGCTCTACAACCGGCTCTCCGACGAGACGCGCGGCACCGCGAGCTACGAGCTCGACCTGCCCTACGGGGGCTTCGCGGTGGTGGTGGGCAACCTCATCCAGCAGGACAAGGGCACCGAGAACAGCACCATCGTCGCCTACGGCGCCGAGGGCTACCGCTGGGAGCGCAACGCGCTGTTCCTCGCCCACAACACGATCGTCAACGATCGCGCCGAGGGCGGGGCGTTCGTCTCGGCGCGTCCGGGCAAGAACGAGCCGTCGGTCCGCGTGGTCAACAACCTCCTGGTCGGCAAGGGCGATCTCGACCTGCGCGTGCCGCACGAGAGCGCCGGGAACGTGCAGGTGCAGTGGGCGGACCTCGCCCTGCCGACGCGCTTCGACTATCGACTCAAGAGCTCCGCCGCGGCCGCGCGCGCGGCGGACGATCCGGGCCGCGCCGGCGACTTTCCGCTGCGGCCCGAGCACGAGTACGTGCACCCCGCGCACACGCGGCCGCTGCCCGCCGGCGGCAAGCTGCTGCCGGGTGCGTTCCAGGACACGGTGGCGGGCAAGCCGCTCGCCAGCGTCGCGCCATGACCCCGCCGCCATCCGACCCAACCCCACCCCGCTCGAGGATCCGACACATGGACGACCAGAACATGGACGCTCGCACTCCGGCCCGCCGCAAGCTCCTCAAGGGCGCGCTCGCCGCGCCGGCCGTGTTCGCCGTCCGGCCTGCCTCGGCACAGGCGATGAACAGCGTGACCGCGTGCCTTGCGCGCGATGCGCAGAAGGCCGCGCTGCCGCCGCGGCCGGCCGAACTGGTCGCGGCCGACGCGGACGACTGGGTGCGCATGCGTCTCGAGCTGTACGAGCTCCAGGTCTTTCAGGGCAATGCGCTCAAGACGCTGCCGGGCCGCTACTTCATCGGCGCGGACCGCTCGACCTACTGGCGGATCCAGGACGCGCGCGCCGGCATGATGGGCGCGCGGGCGGCGCCGATGTACGTCACCGCGACGCAGACCAACTTCACGGTCGGCGCGGTCGCGGCGCGTGCCACCGGCGAGTCGCGCTACGCGCTGGTGTTCTTCGACAGCGCCGGGGGCGAGACGGGGTTCGCGTGGGAACGCAACGGCGGCAACCCGCTGACCACGTCCTGCTTCACGTCGCTGCGCCCGACCGCCGCGCTCTGATCCGCCTGCCCGGCGGCAGTCCCCCTTGAGTGCCATGCGCGACGAGGCCGCGCTCCGCTGGCGGCTCGCGGCCGGCCGCGCGCCGGAGGCGGCCCGCTTCGCCGACGGAGCGCTGGTCTTCAATCCCCTCACCTGGGAAACCCATCTCCTCAACCCCGCGGCGATGCAGATCCTCGACGCCCTCTCCGCCGCGCCGCGCGACACCGGCGCGCTCGCCGACGAGCTCGCGCACGGGCACGACGTCGACGCCGACGCGCGCACGGCCTTCGCCGCGCAGGTCGGCGCCGCGCTCGCCGAGATGGAAGTGCTCGGGCTCGTCCGCCGCGATGCAGCGGGTGGCTGAGGTGCCGGTGGCGGCGCTCGCGCGTGCGCTGGCCGGGCCCGGCATCGCGCTGGACTTCGGTCTTGCGCGCGCCCGCATCCGCTCCGATTGCGCCACGCTGGCGCCGCGCCTCGCGCGCGTGTACGGCGCATTCCCGTGGGAGCCGGCCGAGGGCTTCTTCGACGTCACGGTGACGCTGCGGCGCCGGCGCGGCTGGCGGCGCTTCGTGCGGCCGCAGGTCGAGTTCGTCGTCGACGGCGAACGGCCGTTCGAGCCGTTCCCCGCCGACACCGAGCTGCCGCTGCTCGAATGGGGCCTGAACTACTGCATCGCCCTCCGCGCGCAGCACGTGCTGCTGCTGCACGCGGGCGTCGTCGAGCGTGGCGGACGCGCCATCCTGCTGCCGGCGCTCCCCGGCTCGGGCAAGAGCACGCTCGTGGCCGGCCTCGCCTGCCGTGGCTGGCGGCTTCTCTCCGACGAGTTCGGCGCCATCCGCCTCGATGACGGGCGCTGCATGCCGGTGTTGCGCCCGATCGCGCTCAAGAACGAGTCCATCGCCGTCGTGCGCCGCGCGGCACCGCAGGCGGTGCTCGGCCCCACCTACCCGCGCACCCGCAAGGGCGACGTGGCGCACCTCGCGCCCGACGCCGCCGCGGTCGCGCTGCGCCATGCGGGCGCGACGCCGGTCGCCGTGGTGTTCCCCAAGTTCCAGCCGGGCGTGGCCTGCGTGCTGGAGCCCCTGCCCGGCGCGCGTGCCTTCGCCAAGCTCGCCGCCAATTCGTTCAACTACCCGGTGCTCGGGCCGGAGGGCTTCCGCGCCATGCGCGGCCTGCTCGCCGGTGCGGAGGCGTGGCGGCTGCGCTTCGGCAGCCTGGACGACGGCATCGCCGCGATCGATGGCCTGCACGAGCGGATCGCCGCGGCCGCGGCGCCGCAGCCGGAGCGGCTGCACGCATGAGCCCCGCGCGCGCCCTGCCGCGCTTCGTCGCGCGCTTCGACTCGGCCGCGGTCGGGCGCTTCGTCGCGCTGCTGCGCCATCCGGCGGGTGCGACGGCGCTCGGCGACTCCGCCTGGGACGCCATCGTGCGCGTCGGCCGCGGGGCGCGCCTGCTCGGCGTACTCGGCGCGCGGCTCGCCGCGCTCGGCCTGATGGAAGAGGTTCCGCCGCGGGTCCGCGCGCACTTCGCTTCCGAGGGGGCGGTCGCGCGTCATCGCGCCGCCGTGGCCGCCTACGAGCTGCACGAGGTCGGCCGCGCCCTCGCACCGCTCGACGTGCCGTGCGTCGCGCTGAAGGGCGTGGCCTACGCGCTGCAGGACCTGCCGCTCGCCCGCGGCCGCCTGTTCGCCGACGTGGACATCCTCGTGCCTGCGACGGCCCTCGACCGCGTCGAAGCGGCCCTGCGCGCCGCCGGCTGGGAGATGGAGACGCTCGACCCGCACGACGCACGCTACTACCGCGAGTGGGCACACGAGCTGCCGCCGCTCGTCTTCCCCGGCCGCGGCGTGGAGGTGGACGTGCACCACGCGCTGCTGCCGCGGACCAGCCGGCTCGGCGCGGACGCCGAGGCGCTGTTCGCCCACGCGGTGCCCTCGGGGCAGGCCCCGTGGCGCGTGCTTGCACCGGAGGATCAGGTGCTGCACGCCGCGGCGCAGCTCTTCCACGACGCCGATCTCGCCGCGCGGCTGCGGGATCTCGCCGATCTCGACGGCATGCTGCGCACCTTCCAGGCGCAGCGCGGGTTCTGGGATCGCCTCGCCCTGCACGCGCGGCTGCATCGCCTCGAGCGCCCGCTGTGGTACGCGCTGCGCTACGTGCCGGCGTACCTCGGCACGCCGCTGCCCGACGAAGTCCGCGACGACCTGGTCGCGGCGCCGCCGCGCGCATGCATCGCCGCGATGGACGCGCTGGTGGCGCGCGCGGTGCTGCCCGGGGATCCGGACATCGGCACGACACGGACGCAGCGCGCGGCCCGCGCGGCCCTCTACGCGCGCTCGCACTGGCTGCGCATGCCGCCGGCGCTGCTGGCGCGCCACGCGGCCAACAAGCTCGCGCGACGCTGGCGCACCGCCCCCGCGACGCGCGCGGCGCTCGGAGGCGAGGCGTGATCGCCGGCTGGTTCGACTGGCGCGGCCCCCACGCCGGCGCAGCCGCCCCGCGCGTCCGGCGCGGCGACGACCGGCGTCAGCGCATCGCGGGCCCGGGCGTGTCGGTCACGGCCGCCGCGCACGTGGACGTGGCGGTGCGCGACGGTTGGGTGGCGCTGGCGGTGGGCGACCTTGCCGCGGCGCGCTGGATCGACCTCCTCGCCGCGCGCGGGGAGCACGCCGCCGCCGACGCGAGCGGCCGCTACGCCGTGGCCGCGTTCGACCTCAAGGCGAAGCGCGCCGTGCTCGCCACCGACCGCTTCGCGGCGTGGCCGCTCTGCTACGGCGTGCAGGGCTCGCGCCTCGCGTTCGCCGACCGCGCCGACACCCTGCCGCTGCTCGACGATCCGGACCTCGATGCGCAGGCGGTTTTCGACTACCTGTACTTCCACGTCATTCCCGCGCCCCGCACCATCTACCGCAACGTGGCCCGCCTCGACGCGGCGTGCACGCTCGCGTTCGACAGCGAGGGCACGCGCCTGTCGCGGCACTGGCAGCCGGTGTTCGACGAGTCGCGGCCCGCGCGGCTGGACGACCTCAAGGCCGAGTTCCTCGCCCGCGTGGAGGGCGCCGTCGCGGCGGCGGCGAGCGACGACGCCGGCTGCTTTCTCTCCGGCGGCACCGACAGCTCCACGGTCGCAGGGATGCTGGGCCGCGTCACCGGCCGTCCGGCGCGCACGTTCTCGATGGGCTTCGATGCGCAGGGCTACGACGAGATGGCCTACGCGCGCATCGCCGCGCGCCACTTCCGCACCGAGCACCACGAGCACTACGTGACGCCCGACGAGCTCGTCGACGCCATTCCGCAGGTCGCCGCGCACTACGACCAGCCGTTCGGCAACTCCTCCGCGGTGCCCGCTTTCATCTGCGCCCGGCTCGCGCAGGATGCGGGGGTGGGACGGCTGCTCGCCGGCGACGGCGGCGACGAGCTGTTCGGCGGCAACACGCGCTACGCGAAGCAGCGCGTGTTCGCCGCCTATGGACACCTCCCCGGCGCCGTGCGCGGCGCCCTGGTGGAGCCGCTGCTTCTAGGCGTGCCCGGCGTCGCGCATCTGCCCCTCGTGCGCAAGGCGGCGAGCTACGTGCGGCAGGCGCGGATCCCGATGCCCGAGCGCATGAACACCTACAACCTGCTCATGCGCCTCGGGCCGGGAGAGGTGCTTGAGCCCGCGTTCCTCGCCCGCGTGACGCCCCAGACGGTGGAGCGCCAGATGCGCGGCACGTGGGAATCGTGCGACGCGGCGAGCCTGGTCAACCGGATGCTCTGCTACGACTGGAAGTACACCCTCGCCGACAACGACCTGCCCAAGGTCCGCGAGACGGCCGCCGCGGCCGGCGTGGGCGTGCGCTTTCCGCTGCTCGACGACGCCCTCGTCGACCTGTCGCTGCGCGTGCCGCCGGAGTGGAAGGTGCGCGGCCTGCGGCTGCGGTGGTTCTTCAAGGAGGCGCTGCGCGGCTTCCTCCCGGACGAGATCCTCGCGAAGAAGAAGCACGGCTTCGGCCTGCCATTCGGCGTATGGCTCACGCGCCACGAGCGCCTCCGCGGGTTCGTGGAGGCCTCGCTCGCCACCCTGCGCGGACGCGGCATCGTGCGCGACGATTTCATCGACCGGCTGGTGGCGGACGTCGTCGGCCGCCATCCGGGCTACTACGGCGAGATGGTCTGGGTCCTGATGATGCTCGGCCAGTGGCTCGACGCGCGGCGCGCGTCGAGCGAGCCCCCGCCCACCCCCACCGACCGGTACGTCCATGGGACTGCGTGACATCCTCGTGACCGGCGCGGTGTTCGCGCTGCTGCCGATGGCGGTGTTCCACCCCTACATCGGCGTGCTGACGTGGGCGTGGCTCGGCATCATGAATCCCCACCGGCTCGCGTTCGGCTTCGCGCACGACTTCCCGTTCTCGCAGGCGGTAGCGGTCGCCACGCTCATCGGGCTGGTGGTCACGCGCGACGAGCGGCGCTGGAAGGCCGGCGCGGAGGTCTGGGTGCTGATCGCGTTCATCGCGTGGTTCACCTTCACCACGTACACCGCCATGAACCACCTCGAGGCCTGGCCCGCGTGGCAGCGCGCGCTGAAGATCCAGATCCTCACCTTCATCGCGCTGTTCGTGCTGCACGGGCGCCGGCACGTCGAGCTGCTGGTCTGGGTGGTGGCGCTGTCGCTCGCCTACTACGGCGCCAAGGGCGGCGTGTTCACCCTCCTGCACGCCGGCGACTTCCTCGTTTGGGGACCGCAGGGCAGCTTCATCGAGGACAACAACGCCCTCGCGCTCGCGCAGGTGGTGAACATCCCGCTGCTCTACTACCTGTACCTCCAGTCCTCGAAATGGTGGATGCGCGCCGGGCTCGCCGCGGCGATGCCCCTGTGCGCGATCGCCGCGCTCGGCAGCCACTCGCGCGGCGCCGCGCTCGCCATCGCCGCCATGACCGTGCTCCTGTGGGTGCGCACGCGGCACAAGTTCCGCGTCGGCCTGATGGCGGTGGCGGTCGCGGCGGTGGCCTTCTCGATGCTCCCGGAACGCTGGTTCGAGCGCATGGAGACCATCCGCACCTACGAGACCGACCTGTCGGCGATTGGCCGCATCACCGCGTGGGAGACGGCGACGCGGCTCGCGGTGTCGCGGCCCATCGGCGGCGGCTTCGAGTTCCACACGCAGGAGGCCTACGCGAAGTACGGCCCGCCCGGTGCGGAGGGCTACTCGCTCGCCATGCACAGCATCTGGTTCCAGGTCCTGGGCGAGCACGGCTTCGTCGGGCTCGGGCTGTTCGTGCTGTTCTGGTTCCTGGTGTGGCGCCGGGCGAGCGCACTGATCCGCGCGTCGCGGGATTCGCCGTCGCACGCGTGGGCCGGCGACCTGGGCCGCATGGTCCAGGTGAGCCTCGTCGGCTACCTCGTCGGCGGGTCGTTCCTGAACCTCGCCTACTGGGACGTGCCGTACTACCTCATGGTGGCGCTCGTGGTGGCGCAGGATGCGATCGCGCGGGACCGCGTGCCCGCGGCGGCGACGCAGCGCCACCGGGAGAGCATCGACGGGGCGGCCGCCGAAGGGGCGCGATAGCGCGGGACCGGATCGTGCTGAAGCGGAGCGAAACCCGCATCGAGGCGACGCCATGGCCCACGCCATTCCCCACACCTACTCCCCGCGCTTCGTCCGCGCCGGCCTGCTCGTCGGCTTCGCGCTCGGCGGCTTCTTCGACGGCATCCTGCTGCACCAGGTGCTGCAGTGGCACCACCTGCTCTCGGCGCTCGACGCGGGGGCGCTGCGCGACCTGCGCATGCAGGTGCTCGCCGACGGCCTGTTCCACGCGTTCATGTACGTGGTGGGCGGCGTCGGACTGTGGTTGCTCTATCGGGCCCGCCACGAATTCTCGGGTGCGAGCGCCGACCGCATCCTGCTCGGCGCGGCGCTGGTCGGCTTTGGCGCGTGGCACGTGCTCGACGCCGTGCTGTCGCACTGGCTCACCGGCATCCACCGCATCCGCATGGACGTCGCCGACCCGCTGCCGTGGGACGTCGGCTGGCTCGTGGTGTTCGGTCTGGCGCCGCTCTTCGCGGGCATGGCGCTGCGCCGGCGACATCCCCGCACCGCCGCGATCCCCGACCGCCGCGGCGGCCGGCGCGCGGTGGCCGCCGCACTCGCCGCGCTGACCGTCCTCGCCGGCGCGTGGGCGGCGCTTCCTGCGGCGGGCCGGGGCGACGCGCAGACGCTCACGGTCGTGCTCCGTCCCGACGTGAGCGCCGGCGAATTCCTGGCGACGCTGGACGCGCGCGTCCTGTGGAGCGACGCCGCCGGCGGCGTCTGGGTGATCGCCGCCGAGCCGGACGCATCCCCCTTCGCGCACTACCGCCGCGGTGCACTGTGGGTGAGCGGCACGCTGGCGCCCGCCGGATGCTTCGGATGGATACGCGCCTGAGGGGGGCACGCCCCGGGGCCAGGCGCCCCGTTCCAGGTCAGGGGAGCGCGCGCAGCACGCGACAGGGATTGCCCACCGCGAGCACGCCCGGAGGGACGTCGCGCGTCACCACGCTGCCCGCACCGATCACCGCGCCGTCGCCGACCGTGACGCCGGCGAGGATCAACGCGCCGCCCCCGATCCAGACGTCCGCGCCGATGGCGACCGGCCGCCCGTACTCGCGGCCGCGCCGCTCGCGCGCCTCCACCGGATGCAGCGGCGTGAGGATCTGCACGCCGGGGCCGAGCAACGTGTGCGCGCCGATGGTCACCGCGCAGACGTCGAGGACGATGCAGCCGAAGTTGAGGAACACGCCGGGGGCGAGCCGGATGTGGCTGCCGTAGTCGCACCGGAAAGGCGACTCGACCCACGCGCCCGCCGCGTCCCCCAGCAGTTCGTCGAGCAGCGCCTGGCGCGCGGGCGCATCGGCCGCGGCGTCGAGCGCGAGGCAGAGTGCGCGCGCGCGGCTGCGCGCGGCGACGAGCGCCGGGTCCCGCGGGTCGTAGCGCTCGCCGGCGAGCATCTTCTCCCGCTCGGACCTCAGCGCACCGCCTCCTCCGCAGGCACCAGGCCCGCACGGAGCCGCGCGATCAGTTCCACCACCCGCTCGGCGTTGCGCACCCAGGTGTAGCCGCGCGCGAGGAGCGTGCGTCGCGCATTGGCACCGAGGCGCTCGCGCAGCGCGGCGTCCGCGACCAGCGTCGCGAGCGCCGCCTGCAGCGCGTCGCTGCGCGCCGGATCGAAGAGCAGCCCGTCCTCGCCGTCGCGCAGGACCTCGAGCAGGTTCGGTTGCGCGGGCGCGACGATCGGCAGGCCGAGCGCCATGTACTCGAACAGCTTGAGCGGCGAGGCATACGGCGTCGCCGCGGGCTGGAGCGCGACGTCGAAGGCCGCGACGTGCGCCGGCACCTGCTCGCGCGGCACGACGCCGGTGAAGCGGACGCGATCGGCGACGCCGAGATGCCGCGCCTGCGCCTCGAGCGCCGCGCGGGCCGGACCGTCCCCCACGACGAGCAGCATCGCGCCCTCGCCCTCGGGGCGGGAAAGGAATTCGATCGCCTGGTCGAGGCCGTGCCACGGGCGCACGAAGCCGGTGAAGCCGAGCACGAGCCGGCCGCCCAGGCCCAGCGCCCCCTGCGCCTGGGCCCGCGGCGGCGCCGCGTCGAAGCGCTCGAGGTCGATGCCGTTCGGCACCACCGTCATCCGGTCGGCCGGCACGCCGTCGGCCGCCAGCAGGTCGCGCAGCACGCCGGTCACCGGCAGGACGACGTCGGCCGCCTTCCACACCGCCGTTTCCGCAGCGTGCGCAAGCGCCGGCAGCGCGAGGCCACCGTGCGCCCCGCGCTCGGCGGCGAGCGGGGCGTTGACTTCCAGCAGGTAGGTCACGCCGTAGCGCCGCCGCAGCCACGCGCCGGCGAGCAGGTAGAGGTTGTGGCGCTCGTAGAGCGCGTCGGGCCGATGCGCGAGATAGGCCCGGCGCAGTCGCCAGTAGACCGGCGCGTTGTACGCGACCTCGGCGAGCTCGTAGAGGGCACGCGGCAGCATGCGCCGCAGGCGCGACGCGAGGCGCGACTCGCCGCCGAACTGCTGGCCCTCCACCAGCGGCGGCTCCACGACGATCACCTCGACGCCGATGCGCCGCAGCGCGGCGATCAGCTCCTCGATGTGCACCGCCTGCCCGTCCTTCGAGCCGGTGCGATGGTGATAGAGGATCTTCACCCGGCGCGCGCCGCGACGAGGTAGGAAGTGATCACCCCGAGCTGGCCGGGCGTGAGCTTGCGGAAACGCTTCGCGACGCGCATCGCGCGCACCGCCGCCACCGCCACCGGATCGGGCACCGACGGGTCGTGCACGATACGGAACCCGGCGGTCTTCAGCATGCGGATGTAGTCGACGTGCCGCAGCCGGTTCTGGTAGTCGAGCGGGTTCACGCAGAAGAAGGGCCACGCCCACTCGGGATACTTGAGGAAGTTCACCCGGCTGAGCCCGTCGTCGACGTGCGACCAGTGGTCCGAGTTGTCCACGATGTGGCAGACGCGGCCGTCGGGCTTCAGGATGCGCCGCGACTCGCGGAAGATGCCGCGGATGGTGTCGGGCCGGATGTGCTCGAGCACGGCGCGCGACACGAACACGTCCACGCTCTCGTCGGGCAGGCCCGTCGCGGTCGCGTCGAACGGGGCGCGATACTCCAGCCCGAAACGCGCCAGCAGCGCGGGGAGCCCGGCCTCGGAGCGCACTTCCAGCGTCTGCCGCACGGCGTGGGGCGCGATGCCGAGCCGTTTCCCGATGAGATCGGCGAACGCGCACAGCGCGGAGCCGGTGCCCGCCAGCAGGCGCGCATCGAGCAGGCGCTGGGTGTCGGTGAGGATCACCCGCTCGGCCCCGGCGAGATGCATGAGCAGCGGAATGATCGGCTGCCACCCGCTGCCAAGCTCGACCACGGTGCGGCCGCGCACGTCGCAGCCGCTCTGCCGGAGCATCTCGATCTGGCGCAGGCCCTGCTCGACGGTCCACGGGTCCAGCGTCGTGGAATAGGGGAACACCACGCGCTTCACCCGGCGCAGCGTGTCGGGAAAAGGCAGGAGCGCGAAGGCGAAATTGCGCGCGAACTTCACTTGCCACAGCATGCCACCCCTCCTCTCATGGATAGCCCTTGAGGCCGAATACGGTCGTCCCGTGCGTGGCGACGTGGCCGAGCAGCCGCAGCGGCGGCAGCGTGCGCACGAGACCCACGAGCGCGCGCGCGGCCCCGCCGCGCCCGTCGGTATCGATCATGTCGAAGCGGTCGAAGCACCGGACGCCGCGCTGCGCGAGGTGCCGCCGCAGCCCGTACCAGGTGAACCAGTGCACCGCCGGATACTTCGCGTGGTTGGCGAGCTCCGGCCGCGTCGTGACGGCCAGCCGCTCGTAGCGGCGCTTGAGCGGCGCCGGATACCAGCTGTACAGCGGCAGGGTGAACTCCTGCTGCACCGGGCACAGCGCGTTGGTCGTGCTGAGATAGAGCAGGCCGCCCGGCCGCAGCACGCGCACCGCTTCGTCGACGCACGCCTCCCAGTCGGGCACGTGCTCCAGCAGCTCGGGCATCAGCACCACGTCCATGCACGCGTCCGCATACGGCAGCGCGGTCGCGGTGCCGACGTCGAAGCGCACCGCCGCGCCCGCGGCGTTCGCCCGGCGGCGCGCCTCGTCGACGAGCGGGCCGTTCACGTCGAGGCCGTGCACCGCGTGTCCGAGCTCGGCCCACATCAGCGACTGCGTGCCGGCGCCGCAGCCGATGTCGGCGACCGCGAGCGGCCCATCGCCGCGCCCGGCGCGCGCGAGGAGGCGCAGCGCCTTGTCGCGCACCGTCGCGAAGCGCTCGACGGTGCGCGGCGACAGGCTCTCCTGCGCGTAGTACTCGAAGAACGCGGCGTTGGTGCCGTGGTCGTAGCCGTCCCGCCGCACCCGTTGCCCCCCACCTTTGTATTGATCCCCCTCCCCCTGGCCGAGGGGGAGGGTCGGGGTGGGGGGGTCGTCGCGCCCCTCCCCCTGGCCGAGGGGGAGGGTCGGGGTGGGGGGGCCGTCAGTGCGCGAGCGCATGGGTGGTGTCCACGAGGTTGCGTGCGAGGCGCAGGCCGAAGCGCAGGCCGTCGCGATCCCACGGCGTGAAGCGCGGAATCTGGAACGGATCGGCACCGGGACGCGCGGCGCCCCAGCCCGTGGTGACCGCGGCGGCGAAGCCGAGCTCGCGCACGAGGCGCACGTGCTCGGCGCGGAAGTCGCGCCCCGGACGCCCGTTGGGATACGCGAACAGGGTGACCGGCGCACCGACCAGGCCCTCGAGCGCCGCGCGGCCGTCGGCGATCTCGCGGCGCGCCGCGTCGAGCGGCGTCTCGGCGAGGATCGGATGGGTCACGGTGTGCGCGCCGATGCCGAACCCTTGGCGATGCAGCGCGCGCACCTGTGCCGAGGTCATCATCAGGCCGCGCGGCGGCTCCGCGCGGCAGCGCACCCGCACCGTCTCCGCGAGCGCCTCGCGCTCCGCGCCGGACAGACCCTTGAGCGCGGGCAGGATCCGCGCGATCGCCGCGCGGCGCGCCTCGACGCCGTCCAGCGTATGCACGCCCAGGCCCAGGTCCTCGAGATCGAGCCGGCTCCCCGGGGCCTGGCGCACCGCCTCGATCACCGTGTCGTTGAACATGCGGCCGCCGTCGAGGAAGCCCGTGGCGACGAAGATCGTCGCGGACAGCCCCCAGCGCCGCAGCGCGGGGGCGGCGAGGTCGTGGTTGTCCGCATAGCCGTCGTCGAAGGTGATCGCCGCCGCCCGCGGCGGAAGCGACCCGTCGCGCAGCGCGCGCAACGCAGCGTCGAGCGGCAGGACATTGCAGTGGTGGTTGAGCCAGCGCAGCCGCCCGTCGAACACGGCGGCCGTGGGTTCGTTGGGGCGCAGCGGGTCCGGCCGCGCGAGCACGCGGTGGAAGATCAGCACCGACAGCCCGCCGCGTGCGCCGCCGGGCGAGGCGAGGCGCAGCACCGTCTTCAGCATGGCATCCGTCCGCAGGCCCGGCGCAGCAGCGCCACCTGCGCCCGCGCCACCGTGTCCCAGTCGAAGCCGAGCGCGTGCGCGCGCACCGCCGCGCGCGGCGGCGGCGCGGCGAGCAGCGCCGCGGCCGCATCGGCGATGCCCTTGGCGGTCCGCTCGGCGGCGAAGCGCCCGGCCGCCGGCGTGGTGAGGATTTCCGGCACCCCGCCGACGCGCGTCGCGACGACCGGCGTCCCGCAGGCGAGCGCTTCCAGCACCACGTTGGGCCAGCCCTCGCGCGACGAGGCGAGCACCAGCGCGTCGGCCGCCCCGTACACGAGGCGCAGGCGCGACTGCGGCATGTTGGGGACGAAGCGCATGCGCAGGCCGATGCCCAGCCGGGCGGCGCGCGCGATCAGCGACGCGCGCTCCGGACCTTCGCCAACCACGACGCCGTACACGCCGGGCATGCGCGCGACGGCGTCGACGAAGAGATCGACGCCCTTCTCCCGCACCAGGTTGCCCACGCAGGCGAGCACCGGTGCGTCCGCCGGCAGGGCGAACGCCTCGCGCGCGGCGCCGCGCTCCGTCGGCGCGAACAGCCGCGCGTCCACGCCGTTGCGCAGCACCGCGATGCGTTCCACGGGCATGCCGAGCGCGCCCATCCGATCGCGGAGCGCCTCCGAGACGGCGATCAGCGCGGCGGCGCCGCGCGCGGCCGCCAGCATGCGGCGCCGCGGCCCCGCCATGCCGCCGATGAGGTTGATGTCGCTCCCGCGCGCGGTGATCGTGTAGGGCTTGCCGAGCCGGCGTGCGACCGCCGCCGCGGCGACGCCGTCGGGATAGAAGTAATGCGCGTCGATGACGTCGCAGTCGTAGCCCTCCGCGGCGAAGGCGCGCACCGCGCGCAGCGCCGCGCCCGCCATGGCGTCCGGCTGGAAACCCATGCCGACCGCGGGAAGCATGAAGTAGCGCGGATACCGGACCGCGAGGCCGCCGCGCTCCGCGGTGCGCGGCGTGCGTGCGTACTCGGCGTAGCGTCCGCACCAGCGGGCATCGATCGGGAACCACGGGACCGGCGCCACCACGCGCGCCTCCACGGCGCCGGTGGCGGCGAGCCGCGCGAGGCGCGTCTCCACGAAGATGCCGTGGCGCGGCCGCGCGTCGCTGGGGAAGAGGCTCGTCACGGTGAGCACGCGCAGCGGCCGTTCGGCCGCCGCGGCGTGGCGCGGCGCGCGATCGAGCACCGCGCTCATGCCGCCGCCTCCAGCGGCGCCGCCGCGTCGCTGCGCCCTTCGCGCTGCCGCAGGAAGGCATCGAACATCACCAGCGACCACAGGGGCGCGCTGTAGTCGCGCTGGCCCGACTGGTGGCGCTCCACGAGGTGACGCAGGAAGCGCGCATCGAAATACCCGGAGTCGGCCAGCCGCTCGCCGAGCACCGCCTCGCGCACGCGCCCCGCCAGCGGACCGCGGAACCAGCTCGCAAGCGGCACCGCGAAGCCCATCTTCGGCCGGTAGAGCACCTCGTGCGGCAGGTGCGGCTCGAGCGCGCGCTTGAACACGTGCTTGCCCTCGCCGCCGTGGAGCTTCAGCGACGACGGCAGGGTGGCGAGCCACTCCACCAACGGGTGGTCGAGCAGCGGCTCGCGCACCTCGAGGGCATGCGCCATGCTGGCGCGGTCGACCTTGGTGTTGATGTCCCCCACCAGATACGTCTTCAGGTCGATGTACTGCACCAGCGCCAGCGGGTCCTCCCGGTTGGCGCGTGCGGCGTGGCGGCGGAACACCTCGATGGCCCGATAGCCGCCGAGCGCGGCGCGGAAGCGCGGGGCGAAGAGCTGGCGGCGCATGTCGTCGCGCAGGATCGACATGGTGTGGAAGTACGCGTCCACGCTGTCGCGCGCGAGCGCTTCCAGCGTGGTCTTGGCGCGGAACACGCGCGGCGCCCAGTCGGCCTTCGGGTAGAGCTGCCCGAGGAGCCCGAACACCGGGCGGCGCACGCCGATCGGGAGCGGACGGCGCATCCGCTCCTCCATCATGTGCAGGCGGTAGCGCCGGTACCCCGCGAGGTTCTCGTCGCCGCCGTCGCCGGAGAGCGCCACCGTCACGTGGCGCCGCGCGAGCTGGCACACGCGGTAGGTCGGCATCGCGGAGCTGTCGGCGTACGGCTCGTCGTAGGTGCGCGCGAGGACGTCGATGAGGTCGAAGTCGTCGCTCGCCACGCGGTCGACGAAGTGGCGCGTGCCGTAGCGCCGCGCCACCTCTTCCGCGTAGCGCGTCTCGTCGTACGCGGGATCGTCGAAGGCGATCGAGCAGGTGTTGACCGGCGTCTCGGACACGCCCGCCATCGCCGCGACCACCGCGCTCGAATCCACGCCGCCGGAGAGGAACGCCCCCAGCGGCACTTCCGCGATCATTCGCAGCCGCACCGACTCCGCGAGCCGGTCGAGCAGCTCGGCGCACGCGTCGCGCTCGGCGAGGCGGCTGTCGAGCGTGAAGCGCACGTCCCAGTACTCGCGCGGCGCGGGCACCGCACGGCCGCGCACCAGCGTCAGCGTGTGGCCCGGCGGAAGCTTCCTCGCGGCCGCGTAGATCGTGCGCGGCTCGGGCACGTAGCCGAGCGCGAAGTACTCCTCGACCGCGCAGGGATCGAGCGCGTCGGGCAGCCGACCGTGCGCGACCAGTGCCTTCAGCTCCGAGCCGAAGACGAGCTCGCCGCTCGCGAGCTCGGCCCAGTAGAGCGGTTTCACGCCGAGGCGGTCGCGCGCGAGGAACAGCGTCTCGCGGTGCGCATCCCACAGCGCGAAGGCGAACATGCCGCGAAATCGCGTGACGCAGTCCTCGCCCCACTCCTCCCACGCGTGCACGATCACCTCGGTGTCGCTGCGCGTGCGGAAGAGGTGGCCGCGCGCGACGAGCTCGGGGATGAGCTCGCGGTAGTTGTAGATCTCGCCGTTGAACACCACGCACACCGACCCGTCCTCGTTGTACAGCGGCTGCTGGCCGGTCGCGATGTCGATGATGGAGAGCCGCCGGTGGCCGAGCGCGATGCCCGGCGCGAGGTGGATGCCGCCCGCGTCGGGGCCGCGATGGTGCTGCGCGGCGTTCATGCCCTCGATGCGGCTGCGCGGAATGTCGCGTTCGCCGCGGAGGTCGAAGATGCCGGTGATGCCGCACATGGGTCGCTCTCAGGTCCCGGTCGGATGGTCGGAGGTCGCGCCCACCACCGGCTGCGGCCGCCCGCCGGTGCGGGCGAGCACGCGGCGGTACAGCCGCTCGTATCCGGCGACCATCGCCTCTAGGCTGAAGCGCCGCTCCACGATCTCGCGCCCGGTGCGGCCCAGTTCGCGGGCCCGCTCCGGGTTGGCCGCGAGCGAGAGGAGCGCATGGGCGAGCGCATCCACGTCCTCGCGTGGCACCAAGAGCCCGCAGCGGCCGTCCTCCATCAGGTCGGCGTTCGCGCCGACGCGGGTGGCCGCGACCGGCAGGCCGGTGGCCATGGCTTCGAGCAGCGTGTTCGAGATGCCCTCGGCGCGCGACGGCAGCGCGAAGCAGTCGAAGCCGCGCATCACGTCCGCGACGTCGCCGCGCTCGCCGGCGAACCAGACGCAGGCCTCGCGGCGGGCGCCGCGCACCGCCGCCTCGGCCGCCGCGCGCTCCTCGCCCTCGCCCACCACCACCAGGCGGAGCCGTGCGGCGGCCTGCGGCGCGAGCACCAGGGCGCGGATGAACGCGTGAACCAGCAGCAGCGGATCCTTCACCGGTGCGAGGCGGCCGACGCTGCCCACGATCCACAGCCGCGGATCGGCGAACGGCGCACCGGCGATGCGCGGGCGCACACCCGCCGCGGGCCGGAAGCGCTCCGCGTCCACGCCGTTGTAGAGATGCTCGACGCGGTCCGACGCGACGCCGACGTCGTCGACGAGATAGCGCTCCAGGTCGCGCGAGAGCGCCACGTACTGCGAGACGAACGGACGGTACAGCCGGCGCACCAGGCGGTAGCGCCGGCTGGCGCCGTCGAGGTCGTTCATGTCGCGTCCGTGTTCCCCGTGCACGCGCGCCGGCACGCCGGCCGCCCAGGCCGGCACCTGCGCCTCCAGCGCGGCGAGGTTGCGCGTGTGCACGATCGCCGGCGCGAGCTCGCGAAGGAGACGGGTGAGGCGCGGATACTCGGCGACGAGATGCCCGGGCCGCTTGCCGAGCGCGATGAAGCGCACGTCGTCGCGCCGGACGCGGCGCCGGAACGCATCGTCGACGTCGGTGAGCGCGAGGACGCCATGGCGCCAGGCGCCCTCCGGCAGGCGGTTGACGAGATTGACGATGCCGTTCTCCAGCCCGCCGACGGCGAACCGGTGCACGACGTGAAGGACGAGCGGCGGTGCGGTGCGGGTCATGGCGTGTCGGCGGCGGCGAGGAGCCGCTCGATGTGGGGAGAGAGGTCGGCGGCGAAGCCCGCGAGCGCCTCCGCGGCGGCCGCGGGCGGCTCGGTGGCCGGCGTGTACAGCACGATCGCCGCGGCGTCGTCGCCGCGGCCGGCGAGCTTGGCGGCCAGCAGCAGCCCTGCGGCGACGTACTCGCTGGTGGTGATGCGGCCGTCGATCCAGTAGAAGTCGGCGGCCAGCCAGCGGCCCTCGGCCCCGGCGACTTCGGCGAGCGTCGCGGGCGCATCGTGCCCGTTCCAGGGCAGCGCGATGCGGCTCCGGGAGGCGACGCGCCATCGCGGATCCGCGGGATGCACCACCACGTTCTGGGAGTTGACGAGCTCGCGGCCCTGCTCCTGCGCGCGGTAGTAGGCGAGATAGAGGCGCACCTCGCGCCCGTCGCGCGTGAACCCCTGGTGCAGCAGCGCGCGATGGCCGAGGAAATGCGGACGCCAGTCCCCGGCAGGCACCGGCGCGGGCGACCAGCCGCGTTGCCCCGCAAGCGGCGGCAGCGCGGGCGCGGAGGCGTCGATGCGCGCGACGATGGCGTGGGAGGCGAGCGGCCAGGCGGCGGCGGCGAGCACCGCGGCGAACGCGGCGACGCCGAACGCGTGGCCCGGCGTCCGCCAGAGGCGCGGGTCGGCCCAGGCCGGACGTTCCGGCGACCGCGGCGCAGCGCTCCCGGCCGGCTCGCGCCACGCCGCGCCGAACGCGAACATGAGCGCCATCACCAGCCCGAAGAACAGCCACCCGTACACGAGGTGATCCACGCCGGCGGCGAGGCGGTTGTCGGAGAGATGGCCGACCAGCACGATGAGATAGGCCCGCAGCCAGTTGGCCACCAGCGGCACGACGATCGCCGCGGCGACGAACACCGCCTTGCGCAGCATCGTCCGGTAGGCGAGGTGCGCGTACACGAGGCCCGCCATCAGCGAGGCGACGATGTACCGGATGCCGCTGCAGCCCTCCACCACCGACCACGCGCCGGACGGGATGATGAAGAACGCGCCCTCGCGGTACACCGGAATGCCGGTGGCGCGCAGCGCCGCCACGGTGAAGTCGGCGGTGCGGTCGATCAGCGTCGGGACCAGGAACTCGCCGATCGGCGCGGCGAACAGCAGCAGCGCGATGGGGAACGCGAGCTGGCGCGCCACGGTCGGGCCGAGGATGCCGATCGCCGCGCCCTGGAGCATGAGCACCACCGCGAGCTGCTGCACCGCGAGCGCGGCGGCCAGCGTGCCGGCGAGCCAGGCCAGGCCGGCGAGCGCGACGAGCGCAAAGCCCGCCCACCAGGGCCGCGCGGCGCCCCAGGTCACGTCCTCGCGGCTGCGCCAGGCGACCCACAGTGCCAGCGGCAGCACGATCCAGCCGTGGGCGAAGGTCTCCGAGCGCGTCCAGATGTGCGCCATGCCGACGACGGTGTCCCAATACACCGCGACGATCGCGGTCCAGGCGGCGAGCACCGCCGCGGCCGCGCCCAGTGCCCGGCGCCGCCCGGCGTGCGCGCGGTCGAGCTCGGCGATGAAAGGCTCGGTCTTCATCCGGCCATGCGCTCCCGTGGACGCGGGACGGGTGCATCGCCCGATGCCGCCGCCCCGTCGCCGAGCAGGTCGACGATGCGCGCGGCGCTCGGTCCCCAGGCATGATGGGCGAGCACCGCCTGGCGTGCCGCGGCGCCCATCGCGTTCCCGGCATCGGGAGCGAGCAGGCGCAGCACTTCCCGGGCGAGCGCGTCCTCGCCGTCGGCGACGGCGAGGGCCGTACCCGGGCGCGCGCGGATCGCCGCCGCGCACTGCGACGTCGTGACGACCGGACGGCCCATCGACATCGCCTCCAGCACCTTGTTCTGGATGCCCCGCGCGACGCGCAGCGGCGCGACGACGACGCGCGCGTGCTGCAGCCAGGGACGCATGTCGGGCACCCGTCCGACGACGTGCACGCCGGGCAGGCGCGCGAGCGCGCGCACCGCTGGGGCGGGATTCATGCCGACGACGTGGAAACCCACGTCGGGCCGCGCCGCCCGCACAACCGGCAGGACGCTCCGCGCGAACCACGCAACCGCATCGACGTTCGGCCAATAGTCCATCGCGCCGGTGAAGACCAGCGCGGCGCCCTGCGGCGGGTACGGCGACGGCGCCGACGGGTCGGGGGCGAAGTGGTCGGCATCGACGCCGTTCGGAACGGCATGGATGCGCGCCGCGTGGTCGGGCGCGACGCGGGCGAGCAGCGCCGCCTCGGCCTCGGTCACCACGACGCCCGCCGCGGCGCGGGCGAGCACCGCGCGCTCGAACGCGGCGAGGCGCGCGCCTTCGCGCCGGAAAACGGCGGACAGCGGCCAAGGCCGGCGGGCGGCGTAGGCGCGCCACTTCTCCGAATCGACGTCCACGAGATCCACGACGGTGCGCATGGCGCGGTGGTGGAGCACATACGGGGCCATCGGCGACGAGAAGACGTACGCGCGCGCGATGCGATGGCGGCGCACCGTGTCCTCCACCCAGAGCCCCAGCCGCCGGTCGCGGTAGAACACCGCCGAGATGGACTCGCCGCTGCGCGCCGCGGCGAACGCGGCCTGCAAGCGCCGGGTGCGCGGACTGACCTGCACGACGTGGACGCCGGCGGCGAAGGCGCGCAGCGCCTCGACGTGCGGCGCATCCGCGGGGTCATCGACGAACGTGCCGACGTGCACCCGGTAGCGCGCGGCCAGATGGCGCAGCATGTTGTGCGAGCGCACCTTGTCGCCCTTGTTGGCGGGCCACGGCAGGCGGTGCGCGAGGAACAGCAGGCTCTCCATCAACCGAGCCCCCGCACCACGTAGGGTCCGAGCGCGTTCGCCACCGGGCGCGGCAGCCGCCGCCACGCGGCGATGAACGCGCGGTACTTCGGGTTGAGCGGGTTGTGCTCCGGAATCGCCGCCGCGCGCACCAGTGCGTGCTCGTAGGCGAGCGGCTCGGGCGCGAAGCCCCAGTTCTTCTTGAAGTCGAACGACCCGGTGCCGCGCTTGCTGCGGCCGTAGTCGAAGGTGCGGCAGCCGCGCAGCGTCGCGCGCTCCATCAGCGCCCAGTACTTGAAGTCGTTGGCGGCGAGGTCGCGCGCCGCGGCGACGTCGCCGGCGTAGTACGGCAGCACCTCGTCGCGGAACCAGAACGAGAGCACGCCGGACACCGGCGCCCCGGCGGCATCGCGGACGATGAGGACGTCGGCGGCGTCGCCGAAGGCGTCGAGCAGCGCGGCGAACCAGCGCTTCGGCATCGGCGGCGTGCCGTGGCGGTGCATGTTGTCCGCGTAGAGCGCGAAGAACGTCTCGACGTCGCGGCCCGACGCCGCGGTCAGCCCGCGCTGCATGCCCTTGCGCACCATCGCGCGCTGCTTGCGCGGAATGGCGAGGAGGTTCTTCTCGGGATCGGGGTCGAGCGCCTTGCGGAAGGTGACGTAGAGCTCCTGGCGCGGCCACGCGGGCTCGCGCACCTCGCGGTTGCGCAGTTCGAGGTGCTCCACCCGCAGCCGCTCGGCCAGTGCCCGCGCCGCCGCGTGCAGCGCGGGAACCGCCTCCGGCGCGTCCGCCGCCACGCCACCGTAGACGCAGAAGGGCAGCGAGACGAGGCTGTGGCCGAAGAGCCGCGTGCGCACCTCGGCGAGCGGCAGCACGGCAACCACCTGCCCGCCGCGCTCGGCGAGCAGATAGTGGGTGCGATGCCGGAACACGCGCTCGATGGCCGCGCGCCAGCCGTAGCGGTGGAAGACCGTGCCCTGCGGCGAGTCGAGCACGAACGCGTCCCAGCGCGCCGCGTCGGCGCCGGTCGCGTCGCGGATGTCGAGCGAGCCGGCGCTCATGCCGCACCCGCCGCCGGGAACACCCGGTCGATGCGATCCCACTTGAAATCGGCGAGCAGCCGGGCGAGGCGCGGCTCGGTGCGATGCAGGTTCACGTAGTGGCGGAAGCGCGTGCGCGGATCGAGCCGCCGCACCCGCGGCTGGTGCGGATCGATCTCCCAGGGATGGCAATAGAAGATCGCCGGCTGGCCATCGCGCGCGTTCACCTGCCGGATCATCCAGCGCGACACGCGGTAGGGCATCAGGCGGAAGTAGCCGCCGCCGCCGGCCGGCCAGTTGCGCGACCACACGCGCGCGGTGCTGATCGGCAGCTCGAGCAGGCCGTCGCGCGCGTCGTAGGCGAACCGCGGCGCGTCGGGCACGCCGTAGTGGTCGTGGCGCACCGGGTAGATGCTCGAGCTGTAGCGGTGGCCGGTCTCGCGGAGCACGTCGAACGCCCAGTCGTTCGCCGGGCCGATGGAGAAGCTCGGCGCGCGATAGCCGCGCACGGCCGTGCCGGCGAGATCCTCGAGCACGGCGCGTGCGCGCACCACGTCCTCGCGGAACGCGCGGCGGTCGAGGTCGGTGGCCCGCTGGTGGGCGTAGCCATGGCTCGCCACCTCGTGGCCGGCGGCGGCGATGCGGCGCACGAGCTGCGGGTGGCGCTCGGCGATCCAGCCGAGCGTGAAGAAGGTCGCGCGCGCCCCGGCATCGTCGAGCAGCGCGAGCATGCGCTCGACGTTGCGCTCGACGCGCCGCGGCGCCGCGTCCCACCCCGTGCGCGGGATGTAGCGCGCGAACGCGGACACCTGGAACCAGTCCTCGACGTCGATGGTGAGCGCGTTCAGCACGCTGCCCGGCCCACGCACCGGGTCGCCGCCCGCCCGCACGGTCACGCCTTCGTCCGGTCGCGCGGCAGCGGCTGCCCTTCCTTGTGCAGCAGCTGGTGCAGCAGGTCGATCGTCGCGGTCATGGTGCGCTCCAGGCGACGCATGCGCTCGTCGAGGCCGGCGATTCCGTCCCCCCCGGCCGATGCATGCGTCGCGCCGTTGCCCTTGTGGGCCGCGCTCACGGTGGCCGACAGCCCGCCGTCGGGCCCGAGCTCCTTCAGCATCTCCTCGGCCACGTTGTCGACGTCGGCGGCCGACACCACGTGCTTCTCCGCGAGATAGGCGGCGAGGAGCACGCGGTTGCACACCGTGTTGATGCGGCGCGGCAGCCCCGACGAGGCGGTGTAGATGGCGTCGAACGCACCGGGCTCGAACGACGGATCGAGGTTCCAGCCGACGCGGGTGAGGCGGTGCTCGACGTAGGCCTGCGTCTCCTGCCGGTCCATCGGCCCGAGGTGGTAGGAGGCGATGACGCGCTGGCGCAGCTGCTGCATCTCGCGGCTCTGCATGAGGGCGCGCAGCTCCGGCTGCCCGACGAGGAAGCTCTGCAGCAGCGCGCGGTCGCCGAACTGGAAGTTGGAGAGCATGCGCAGCTCCTCGATCGCGCGGGGCGTCAGGTTCTGCGCCTCGTCGACCACGAGCAGCGCGCGGCGCCGCTCCTGCAGCTGCTGGCACAGGAACGCCTCCAGCGTGGCGAGCAGCTCGGCCTTCTCGGTGGCGCGAATCGGCAGGCCGAACGCCGCGGCGACCGCGCGCAGCATGTCCTCGGCATCGAGCTGCGTGCTGACGAGCTGCGCGGCGATCACCTTGCTCGCGTCGAGCTGTTCGAGCAGGCTCCTCACCAGGGTGGTCTTGCCGGCGCCGATCTCGCCGGTGATGACGATGAAGCCCTCGCTCTGGAACAGCCCGTACTGCAGGTAGGCGAACGCGCGCTTGTGGCCGCGGCTGCCGAAGAAGAAGGACGGATCCGGGTTGAGCTGGAACGGCTTGGCGTTCAGGCCGTAGTAGGTCTCGTACATGCGGTTCCCGTGCGCCTGCTAGAACTGGTGGGTGACGCCGACGTACACCGCCATCTCGCGGTAGTCGGTGCTGATGACCGCCTCGCGGCGCTGTGCACGCACGCCGAGGAAGCCGCTGGTCTTCGCGCCGAGCTCGTGATTGAGCAGGAGGCGCACCAGGTAGAGCTTCGCGTCGTCGGTGCGGCCGTTCGGCAGGTAGGTTTCGATCTCGGTGTAGCTGGTCAGCACGTTGAGGGCGGTGCGCCCGGTCAGGCGCCGGGTCCAGGTGAGGCTTCCGCCGGTCTGGTCGTTGTCGTTGCTGAAGGACAGCTCCGGCGGCAGCTCCGCCCCGGAGCCCCCGCTGATCGGCTGGTTGCGCTGGTGGAAGACGGTGAACGCGATGGTGTTGCGCTTGCCGATCACCGTGAACGTGGCGCTCTGCGTCTCCTGCAGCAGGACCTGCTGGGTGAAGAACGGGGTGGCGGTGGCGAGGTTGCCGGGCAGCGCGTTCTGGCGCAGGAAGTCGTCGATGGCCGCCTGCCGCTGGACCGGGTCGGGGAAGCGCGTCACGAACGCCGCGCCCAGCAGGCTCTCCAGCGCGTTGGGGCCCGACAGCGCGCCGATGAGCTGCGGATAGGAGGTCACGTTGCGGGTCGCGAGCAGGCGGAGCGCGGACCACGCGCGGCGGTGGTCGAAGGTCGCGAAGTACGACGGGCCGAACACCCGCTCCTCCCAGCGCAGCGTCCCCTGGGTCCGCTCGCCCGGCCGCCATTCCACGCCGGCCCCGTAGATCGCGCCGCTCTCCTCGTCCAGCGGATAGGTCCGGCGCTCGTAGCCGCCGCTCGCGGTGAGCCGCCACTCCGGTCCGAGCTGGTAGCGGAGCCGCAGCCGCACCAGCTCGTCGAGGAAGCTGTCGTCCTGGTTGGCGAACGAGGTCTCCTGGCGGTTCAGGTCGACCGCCCACCCGAGGGGCTGCACCTCGGTCTCGAGCAGCCCGATGATGCGATTGGTGTACGAGTCGGAAAGCGCCGCGGAAGCGCCCGAGGAGCTCGTCCAGGCGTTGTCGTTGCGCAGCAGGTAGTGCAGCCGCCCGCCGGCGAGATCGCCCTCGATGTACGGCGAGAGCCGGTAGTACTCCGCGGTGTAGCGGTTGTTCGAGGCATTGGTGTTGTCGAACGACGTCCCGCCGAGCGGCGAGACGAAGGTCTGCAGCACCGTCGCCTGGCCTTCCACGAACAGGAAGTCGCGCAGCGCCTCGACGCTGCCGCGCAGGTTCGCCTGCGGGTACACGACGTTGTTGCGGTCGCCGGTCTCCGCGTAGGTCAGCGTGCGCACCGACAGGCTGCCGTTCGCCTGCACCCGGGGGCCGCGCCCGTCGATGCGCACGCCCGGTGTGATCTCGGTGATGAGGTCGTTCTGCTCCTGGCCGGGCGGCAGCAGGTTGACGTTGTTGGTGAGCGTCTCGCGCACCGTGAGGTACGGCCGCACGCGCCAGCTCTGCGTCTCCGCGCTCTGGGTCTGCGCACCGAGATCCTGGGGCGCCGTGCCGGCGAGCAGCGTGCCCGCGGCCAAGCCGAGCACCGCGCGGGCCGCCGGCGGGCGGCGTCGGACCGACCTCACTCCAGGCCCCGGTCCGTGGCGCCGTAGCCGTACCCGTAGCCGTAGTAGGCCGAGGCATAGGTGCCGAGGTCGGAGCGGGTCGCCTTGTTGAGCAGGGTCGCGACGACCGGGCAGCTCCGGATGGTCTCGAGGGCGTCGTGCAGCGCCCCGTGGGTGGTGCGGTCCGCCTCCACCACCACGACGATCTGTCCCATGTGCTTCGCGAGCACGCGCGCCTCGGTGGTGGCGAGGAGCGGCGGCGCGTCGAACACCAGGATGCGGTCGCGGTAGCGGCCGTGCAGCTCGCTCACGAAGCGCGCCATCGCGTCGCTCGCCAGCAGCTCGGTCGAGCGCGCGTCCGCGGAGCCGGCCGGAAGCAGCGAGAGCTTCTCCACGTTGGTGCGCAGTAGCACCTCGGACAGGTCGAGGCCGGGGTCGAGCAGCGCGTCCATCAGGCCGCGGCTCTCGCGCAGCCCGAGCTGCGCCATCACGCTCGGGCGCGTCACGTCCGCGTCGACGAGCAGCACGCGGCTGTCGAGCTCCAGGGCGATGCTCATCGCGAGGTTCACCGAGGTGAACGTCTTCCCCTCGCCGGGCAGCGCGCTCGTCACCATGATCACGCGCGCGTTCTCGACCTTCGCCGCCGATCGCCCGGCGACGTTGTCGAGCAGCGGCCGCTTGATCACGCGGTACTCGGTGGCGATGGCGGAGGTCGCGTTGTCCGCGGTGATGTAGCCGGCGGCCTTCAGGCGCTCGAGGTCGATCTCGACGCGCTTCGACTTGGCGGGGCGCTCCGGCTCGGGCTCGGGCACGCGCTGCCGCGCGCCGGCGAGCGGCGCGTCCGCGGCGCGCGCCGACACGAACGCCTCCACGTGCTCGGGCGCGACGGGCTGGGGCGCCGGGTGTGCCGCCGGCGGCGCCGGCTCGGCGGTGGGGACGTCGATCCCCGCGGCGCGGAGCTGCTCCAGACGCTTGGCGGCTTGTTCGATGAGGCTCACGAGGGTCCTTTCTTCACGCGCCGGCGGTGGTTCGCACGTGGCTCGCTACCCAGGCGAGCCACGTGCCGTAGAGCACGATGAGCGCGGCGAGCGTGCCGAGGAAGGCGACGTTCGCCCGCCACGCCTGCCGTGTCATCGACGGGCTGGCGAGGCGCGACACCGCGCCGAGCACCGGGCGTCCGGCCACGCTGCGCAGCGTGCGGGTGTCGTGGAAGCTCGGACGCACCTGGCTCATCAGGAAGCTCGCCGCGACTCCGGCAGCCAGCGCACCGGCCAGCACGAGCAGGAGCAGCAGCGGCCGGCGCGGCGCCACCGGCTCGGTGGACGCGCGCGGCGGGTCGATGACGCGGAAGTCCGCCGCGCCCGCGCTGTCCATTTCCGAGGAGATCGCCGCGGATTCCCGGCGCGTGACCAGGCTCTCGTACTGGCGCTTCTGCACGTCGTAGTCGCGATTGAGCTGGGCGAGCTCCGCCTCGAGCTGCGGCTGCTGCCGCGAGGCGGCGCGCAGCGCGTTGTGGCGCGCCTCCAGCTCGGCGGTGCGCGCCCGCAGCGACGCGACGTTCGCCTCGGCCTCGGCGAGGGACACGCGCAGCTGCTGCAGCACGGGATTGGCGTTCGCCTGCGCGCTGCGGCCGCCCGCCGGCCCGGCGCTGCGCTTCGCAAGCTCCTCCTTGCGCTCCTCCTGAAGCTGCTCGATGAGGCGCTTGGTGCCGATCACGTCGGGGTGGCGCTCGGTATAGCGGCGCAGGAGCTCGTCGAGCTGCTTCTTCTGTCCCTCGATGCGCGCGTCGAGCTCGGCGAGCGGCCCGCCGGCGAGGCCCTCGCCGGCGAGGAACACCGGCTCCTCGCCGGCGACCTCGCGCTTCATCGTGTCGCGCACCTGCTCCGCGGAACGCAGCTCGATGCGCGCCTTCTCCAGCTCCTGCTCGGCGGAGGAGAGCCGCGTGTAGAAGTCGCGGCCCTCGGGACCGAGCACCTGGATGTTGCGCAGCTTGAAGTCCTTCAGGCGGTTCTCGGCCTCCTCCAGGCGCTTCTCGTAGACCTTGATCTGCTCCTCGATGAAGCGCCGCGCGCTGTCGGCGTCCTGGCGCTTGTCCCCCAGCGAGGACTCGACGAAGATCGACAGCAGCGACTGCACCACCCGCTTCGCCTGCTCGGGGTCGCTGTCGCGATAGGCCAGCGTGTAGAGATTGTCGCGGCCGGCGGAGGCGATGCTGACCGAGCGCGAGAGCCGGTCGATGAGCGCATCGCGCTGCTCCGGCGACTGCAGATGCAGGTCCATGTCGGTCATGCGGATCAGCTTCTCGACGTTCGGCCGGCTGATCAGCGTGCGCGACAGGATGGTCAGGCGCTGGTTGAGGTCGGGTTGCACCGCGAGGCCGGAGAGCAGCGGGCGCAGCACCGACTCGGTGTCCACGTACACGCGCGCCGACGCCTCGTATCGGTCGGGGATGCGCGAGACCGCGACCGCGCCGGCGATCGCGACGATCCAGGCCACGGCGAGGCCGAGCCAGCGGCGGCGCCAGATGGCGCGCAGGTGCGTGTTGAGCTGCCTGAGTAGATGGTCCATGGGTACCGCTCGAGGGGAGTGGGCGCGGGAGCGCCGGGGAAAGGCGGGGGCCTCGGGGTCCGCGCGCCGGCTAGAACCAGCTCTGCGGGATGATCAGGATGTCCCCGGGCTTGACGTCAACGTTCGCGGAGATGTCGCCGCGGCGCATGAGATCGCGCAGGCGCACGTTGTAGAGCTTCCCGCCGTCGGCGGTGCGGAAGATGCTGGCGCGGTTGCCGTCGGCGAAGTCGGTGAGGCCGCCCACGGCGATCATCACGTCGAGGAGCGTCATGCGCTGGCGGTAGGCGAGCACCTGGGGCTTGGCCGCCTCGCCGACGACGCGGATCTGCTGGTCGTACGGGCCGGCGAACTGCGTGACGATCACCGTGACCACGGGCTCCCGGATGTACTTGGAGAGCGCCTCCTCGACGTCGCGCGCCAGCTGGCTCGCGTCCTTGCCGAGGGCCGGCAGGTCCTCGACCAGCGGCGTGGAGATCTTGCCGTCGGGCCGCACCGGCACCGTCAGCGACAGCTCGGGATTCCGCCACACGATGATGTTCACCGTGTCGAGCGGCCCGATCACGTAGTTGTAGTCCGGGGTCGCCGCGTCGCGCGGAGCGTCGGGGTAGCGCGGCGCGGTGTTGCAGGCGGCGAGGCCGAGCGCGGCGGCAAGCACGAGAACGGCACGCGATGTGCGAGCGAAGAGGCGGCGAGGGGCGCTGCGGATCATGACTGGAACCTCCCGAGGACCGACGATGGCGTCGACGCTGCAGCGCGCGGGGCGATGCCGCGCCTGCTCTTCTTGCTTCGCGCGGGGCCCGCGTGGCGCGCGGCAAGCACAGCCCGCGCGACCGGCGCGCACCGCCGTCGACGCGCGTCTCGAAGCAAGGTCGGGGCCGAGCGCGCCGCTCCGGCGCCGCAGGCCGCAACCCGGCGCGTCCAGCACGGAAATGGGGCGCGGGCCAAGTGCTTGCGTTGGGCGCCGAGCCGCGCGCCGAGCGCGCGGCCGACGTGGGCTGTCAATGCGCAGGCGGCACCCGGCAACAATGACCGGAACGGCGGGCGACAGTCGCGCCGGGCGGCCCCAGCCCGGCCGGAGCACCGTCTGAACCCGGCCGCCGATGTCGGGCTGCCGGCGCGTCGGCGCCGCTTACGCTTCCCGGTCGCTGCGCCCGCCGCTTCCCGTGTGCATGCCCCAAGTCCTTGACCGCAAAGGCGCCCATGACATCGGCATGACGCTTGCTCAAGGCCGGGCGTCGCGATTCCCACGACGCGCTCCGCAACCCTAGGAAAGGCACACGATGTTCTCGCCAAGGAAAACTGCTTCTGCTCTGCTCGGCGCCGCGCTGATCGGCTTCGGGTCGGCCGCCTCCGCGGCCGTCATCATTACCGGTGACGGACCCCGCGAGCCGTTCGGCGGCTTCGACTGGGCCCAGGAAGGCAACGCCGTCACCACGGGCTTCGCGCCCGTCACCGGGACCCAGATCACCACGACGTACTGGGCGAACGCCATCTCGCTCAATCGGGCTGGCGGCGGCGTGCTCAGTACGCCCAACCTCTCGCCGTTCAACCCCGCCGGAACCTACGAGTACACCGTGCTGGCCACCATCACGGAGACCGTGACGTGCCTGAACGCGAGCTGCTCGCAGGCGCAGTTCACCGCGACCAGCGGCACGTTCGACATCTGGTACGACACGTCGCCCGACTCGAACCTGGTGGCCGGCACCGGCATCACCGACGGCGCGCTGCTCATCTCGGGCAACATCAACCCCGGTCCGGCCGGCGTCTTCGTCGCGAACGGCGCAGGCGGCACGGGCGTGTTCGAGTTCACCGGCGGCGTGACGTTCACCAACACCACTTTCATCAACCCGGAGCTGCTCAGCACCAACGCGGTGGCCACGCTGCAGTTCGGCAGCTCGGTCACCAACTGGACGCCGCCGACCGGCCTGCCCGGCGGTGGGGGCATTCCGGCGGGCGCGCTGCTGTTCCAGGCGGACGGCAACCAGGCGTTCGCCGTGCCGGAGCCGGGCACGCTCGCGCTCGGCGGGCTGAGCCTGCTGCTCGCCGGCATGGGCCGCCGGCGGCGCAGGTAGGCGCTCTCAGGGCGTCTGCAGCAGGGGAATCGCGGTATCGGCCGCGGGGGACGCCAGTCCCCCGCGGCCTTTTTGCTGGGGCGCGCCGTCGGCCGCGGCCGCGCCGGCGCGACGCGCGAACAGCACGACGTCCTTGCGCGGCGGGCGCAGGCGGCCGAGCAGTCCGTGGGCGAGGAGCCGCGGGCTCCCGAACACCAGCCGGAGCCGGAAGGGTTCGAAGCTCGCGTCCACCGCGCCGCCGGTCGCCGCCCAGTAGCGCACCAGGAACGCCGAATTGCAGAAGGGGACCCAGGTGTCGACGTACCAGCGCGGCACCCGCGCGAGGATGGCGAAGCCGCGCGCGCGCACCAGCCGCTCGAGTTGCTCGGCGGCGATGAGATGCCGGTGGTAGGGCTGGTGGAGCTGACCCGCGGCGTCGAGCGCGGAGGCGAGATCGAGCGCAGCGCCGTCGGGTGTGCCGATCGCGAGCATGCCGCCGGGGCGCACGCGCGCGGCCAGCGCGTCGAGGAACGCAAGCGGGTCCTCGGCGTGCTCCACCACGTCCTGGCAGGCGACCACGTCGTAGGTGCGGCGAAGCACGCCGGGGTCGTCCCAGGGCGCGCAGTACGGGTCGTAGCCCTGCGTGTCGTAGCCGCGGCTCCGCGCGTACCGCACGAACGCGCCGTTGCCGCAGCCGTAGTCGAGGATCTCGTCCACGCGGCTCAGCCCCTGCCGGTGCAGCATGGCGAGGCGCGAGGCGTACATCCGCTGCGCGAAGAAGTCGAGGCGTTGGCGCTGCAGCGGATAGTCGGCGTACCAGGCAGCGGCGTCGATCGGCTCGAGCGCGTGCAGCGAGCCGCAGTGGCGGCAGCGCCAGACCGTCGAGCGGTGGGCGCGATGCGCGCGCACGTTGGAGGCGATCGCCGCACGCTCGACCGAATCGTGGAAGGTGCCGGCGCCTTCGCACAGCGTGCAGACGAGATATTCGTCAGCCATGCGTCCGCTGCGCGGCGCGAGCCGCGATGAGGGTATCGAGCGCCGTCGCGAGGCCGCGATGCGGATCGTAGCGGGCATAGATCGCCTGCGCCGCCCGCGCGCCGGCGAGGAGCTCCGGCGCCTGCAGCAGCCGTTCGCACGCCGCGCGCAGGCGCGCCGGCGTGGCGCGCTCCGGCCGGACCGCGACGCCGGCGCGCGCGCGCACGGTGAAGTGCATGTTGAGCAGCTGATCCAGATTGGCCGGCAGGCCGAGCACCGGCACGCCAGCGGTCAGCGCCTGCTGCACCGCCGGGCTGCCGCCGTTGCATGCGACGAGGGCGGCGCGGCGCGCGAGGTCGGCGCCGGGCAGGAACGGTGCAGCGACGGTGCCGACCGGCAGCGTCGCCGGGTCGAGGCGCCCGCCGGTCGCCACCGCAACCCGACAGCCGGCTGCGGCGAGCGCCGCGGCGACGCGCTGCACGAGCGCGGGATCGCCGGAGCTGCCCAGCGCCACGTAAGCGAGCGGCCGGTCGTCCGCGGCGAGCAGCGCCGGCGGCAGCGGTGCGGGCGGCGACCAGTGCACCGCGCCGATGAAGCGCGTCCGCGCATCGTCGCGGGAGGGCGTCACCGGCACCAGCTCGCGCGCGTCGGCGTAGAGCGTGTGGTCCGACTCGGTGAACACGCGCCGGAGGTCGAAGCCGAGCGACGCGAGCCCGTGGCGGCGGCGCACGCGGTGCATCGGCAGCGCGTGCTGCGCGAAGACCAGCGGCCGCGCGGCGCGGAACAGGCGCGTCGCCACGCCGGGGCCGAGCAGCCGCGACAGCGGGTGCACCGGGATCTGGAAGCGCGCCTGCGCGTGCGGACTCCAGTACGCGTTCGCGATGGCGAGATAGGGCACGCGCGCGAGCCGGGCGCTCACCGCCAGCGAGAGCCGGAAGTCGCCGACCACCGCGTCCGGGGCGAAGGCCTCGATGTGCGCGAGATCGTCGGCCACGGCGCGCTCGAGATCCTCCGCGCTGAACACCGGACGCCCGGCGGCCACCGCGGCGAGGAAGCGCTCGCCGCCGACCGACCACAGCGGGCGCGTCGGCACGCCGGCGGCCTCGGCATACCGCGCGTAGTCGCCGGCGGTCGCGAGTGCGACCTCGAAGCGCGCGCGGTCCAGTCCGCGCGCGAGCTCCAGCGGACGCACGACGTGCGCCGCCGTCACCGGCTCCCCGAAGAAGAGGATGCGCGCGCGTTCAGCCATGCTCCGGCCGGTATGTCAATGTCATGAATGCGGACAAAGCGCGTTACCATCGCACACAAGCCTCCCCCGCTGCAAACCCCGCCGTTGCGCCGCTGCAAGCTTTGTCTCCTTCCCTCCACGGTCCCGGGCGCCGACTTCGACGCGCGCGGGGTGTGCGCCGTGTGCCGCCAGTACCGGCCGGCCGACGCGGCTGCGGAGGAACGCCAGCGCGCCGCGCGGGAAGCAGACCTCGAGGCGGCGCTGGCCGCCGCGCGGGCCTCCGATGCGCCCTACCACGCGCTCGTGTGCCTCTCCGGCGGCAAGGACAGCCTCTATCTACTGCATCGCCTGAAGGTGGACTGCGGGCTGCGCGTCCTCGCCTTCACCACCGATGTAAACATTCCCGACATCGCGTGGCAGAACATCCGACGCACGGTCGCGAGGCTGGAGGTCGACCACCTCGTCTACCGCCCCGCCGAGTCCTTCTATCGGCGGCTCTTCCGCCATCTCCTGATGCACCAGGAGGCGCGCGGCGCGGTGTACACGGTCTCGTACGTGTATGCCCCGCTGTTCGAGGGCGATGCGCTGGCCGCCGCCACCGAGCGGGGGATTCCGCTCGTGCTCGCCGGGTACTCGCCGGGCCAGCCCGAGCCGGAGCGCATGGAGTACGAGTTCTCGCGCGCGCTGATCGAGCGCACCGACTGGACGCCGCCCGCGCTGCGCCGTGCGGGGCTGTTCGACGAGGCCGAGCTCGCGCGCTTCTGGAATCCGCACCGCCGTCCGCCCGGCACCCGCTTTCCGCGCTACCTCGCGCCGTTCCACGCGTGGCGCTACGACCAGGAGGACGTGATGCGCCGCGTGCACGCGCTCGGCCTGGTGGCGAAGCGCGCGCACGCGAGCCCGGTGGTGAGCAACTACCCCATCAACTGGCTGCTCATGTACTCCGACCTGCGCCACTTCGGCTACAACCCGTACGCCCCCGAGTTCTCCGCGCTGATCCGCAGCGGCAAGGCGAGCCTGCGCCACTGGCGCGTGATGGCGCCCCTGGTGGATCACATGATCCGGCGACGGGCGTTCCTCGGCCGCGACGTGACGCGGCAGATGCGCTGGCTCGGGCTCGCCGACGCCGATCTCGCCATCACCGAGCCGCGCGGCGCGTACGACCCGGAGATCGGCGCGGGCGTCGCGTAGGCGGGGAGCTCGGCGGGTGATCGTCTCGGCCGCGCTCGATGCGCCCACGCTTCCCCGGCTCCTGGCCGCCCGCGCGGCGGCCACGCCGGACGCATCCGCCTTCGTCGCGCGAGATGCCGACGGCACCTGGCGCCCAGTGTCGTGGCAGGACTTCGCGCGGCGCGTCGATGCGCTGGCGCGCGCGCTGGTTGCCGCCGGGCTGCGCCCCGGCCAGCGGCTGGGCATCCTCGCGCGCACCAGCGTCGCGTGGGAGGAGGTGCAGATGGCCGCGCTCGCCGCCGGCGCGGTCGTGGTCGGCCTCGACCCGAACCATGCCGACGCGACGCTCAACGCGGCCGCCGCGCAGGCGCGGCTGCACGCGGTGGTGGCCGACGACGCGGCCACGCTCGCGCGCCTCGAGCCGGAGGTGCGCGACCCGCTCGGGCTCGCGCTCGAGATCGCCGCCGACGGGCCGCGCGGGCTCGACGCCTTCCTGCGGCGCCACGCGACGCAGCCCGCAGTGCTGCCGGTCGCCAGACCCGACGACGGGGCACTGGTGACCTTCTCCTCCGGCACGACCGGCGTGCCGCGGGCGATTCCCTACACCCACGCGCAGGTGCGCCTCGCGGTCCGCGCCATCACCGCGGCCTTCCCGACCATCGGGGCGCACACCCGCCTGCTGTGCTGGCTGCCCCTCGCGAACCTCTTCCAGCGCGTGCTCGACTTCTGCGCGCTCGCCACCGGCGCGACCAGCTACGTCGTCGCCGACCCGCGCCAGGCGATGGCCGAAGCGGCCGCAGTGCGGCCGCAACTCATGATCGGCGTACCGCGGTTCTACGAACGCGTGCACGCGGAGATCGTCGCCCGTGTCGCGCGCAGCCCGCTGCCCGCTCGGTGGCTGTTCGCGCGCGCCGTCTCCGCCGGCGCAGCCGCCGCCGCCACGTCCACGCCGTCGCGCCGCCTCGCACAGCGCGCCGCCGATCGCCTGGTGCTCGCCCGGGTGCGCGCCGTGTTCGGCGGCGAGGTCGAGTACCTCGTCAGCGGCTCCGCGCCGATGGCCCGCCACCTCCTCGACTGGTACGAGGCGGTGGGCCTGCCGGTGTACGAGGCCTACGGCGTGAGCGAGAACATCGTGCCGGTCGCGCTGAACCGTCCGGATGCGCGGCGCCTCGGCACCGCGGGCCGGCCGCTCGCCCCGAACGAGGTGAAGCTCGCCGACGACGGCGAAGTGCTGGTGCGCGGGCCGGGCGTGTTCTCCGGTTATCTGTTCGCGCCCGCGGACGCTCCCTCGCCGGACGCCGAAGGCTGGTGGCGCACGGGCGATCTCGGCACCATCGATGCGGACGGCTATCTTGCCGTCGCCGGACGCAAGGGCGATGCCTTCAAGACCGCCACCGGGCGCTGGGTCCAGCCGGCGGCGATCGAGGACCGGCTGACGCGACTGCCTTACGTCGTGCATGCCGCCGCCGGCGGCCTCTCGCGCCGCGCGCCGGCGGCGGTCATCGACATCGATCCCGCCGCGGCGCCGGACCCGGCGCAGATCGCCGCCGCCGCCCGTGCCGCGACGGCGGAGCTCGCGCCGCACGAGCGGCCTGCGGTGATCGTGATCGCCGCCGCGCCGTTCTCGATCGCCGGCGGCGAGCTCACCTCCAACCTCAAGCTGCGCCGCGCGGCGATCTTCGCGCGCTATGGCGATGCGCTGGACCAGGGCTACGCCGCGCTCGATCGCGAACCGGACGCCCTTCCGCGGGTGGTGCGGCCGTGATCGTGCTGCTCACCGGGGCGACCGGCGTCGTCGGCAGCGCGGTGGCCGAACAGCTCCTCGCCGACCGCGCGGTGCAGTTACGCCTCGTGGTGCGCGGCGCCGACGCGCCCGAGCTCGACGAGCGGCTGGGACGCCTGCTCGCCTATTGGCACGCGGGAGGTGCCGCGTGGGCCGCCGATCACGAAGCCCTGCGCCGGCGCGTGGAGGTGTTCCGCGGCGACACGAGCCAGGCGGCGTTCGGCCTCGCCGCCGCGGACTTCGAGCGCCTCGCCCGCGAATGCACGCACGTCGTCCACTGCGCCTCCGCGGTGCGCATGAACCTGCCGCTGGACGAGGCGCGTCGCTCGGCCGTCGCCGGCACGCGGCACGCCATTGCGTTCGCGCAGGCGCTCGCGCGCGCCGGCCGGCTCGCCAAGCTGGAACTGGTGAGTACCGTCGGCGTCGGCGGGCGGCGGCCCGGCGCGTTGCCGGAGCAGTGGCTGGTGGCGAAGCGCGCGTACCACAACACGTACGAGAAGGCGAAGGCCGAGGCCGAGGTGCTCGCCATGGAGGCCTCCGCCCACGGCCTGCCGCTCACCGTGCACCGGCCCAGCATGGTGATCGGCGATGCGCACACCGGCCGGGTGATCCATTTCCAGATCTTCTATCACCTCGCCGAGTTCCTCTCCGGCCGGCGGACCCTCGGGCTCCTCCCCGAGCCCGGGCCCACACGGCTCGACGTCGTGCCCTCCGACTACGTCGGCGCGGCGATCGCGTGGTCGGCGCGCAACGCCGCCACCGCCGGACAGGTGCTGCATCTGTGCGCGGGGCCGGAGGACGCGATCCCCATCGACGCGCTGCGCACCCGCGTGCGCGACCGCTTCCGCGCCGCAGGGCTGGTGCTGCCGCCGCGCCTCACCGTGCCGCGCGCCTGGTTCGCCGCGGCCCTGCCCGCACTCTCGCGGGTCGCCCCTTCGCGGCAGCGCCGGGCGCTCGCCACGCTGCCCACCTTCCTCGACTATCTCGCCGAGGACCAGCGCTTCGGCAATGCGCGCACGCGTGCGCTGCTCGATGCCGCGGGGATCGCCGCCCCGGACGTCGGGGCCGCGGTGGACCGGTCGCTCGACTACTACCTCGCGCGGCGCGGTCGCCGATGAGCCGCCTGCACGGCGCGGGACTGCCCGCCACGCTCGTCGTCGCCCTGCGCAACGTCGCGCGCCAGGGACACCGGACGGTGCTCGCCGCCGGCGCGGTGATGTTCGGCGTCGCCGCGGTGATCCTCACCGCCGGCTTCGTCGAGTGGATCTTCTGGGGCATGCGCGAGGACACCATCCGCTCGCGGCTCGGCCACATCCAGGTCGCGAAGGCCGGCTGGCGCGCGCACGGGAGCGCCGATCCGCACAAGTACCTGCTCCCGGCGGACGCCCCGGCGCTCGCGCGCATCGAAGCCGTCGAGGGCGTGCTGGCGGTCGCCCCGCGCCTCTCGTTCTCCGGCCTGGTGAGCGTCGGGGAGACCACGCTGGGCTTCATCGGAGAAGGCATCGACGTGGCGCGCGAGGCGCGGCTCTCCGGTGCGGGGACGCTCGTCGCCGGGCGCCCGCTCGCCGCCGACGATGCCGACGGCGCGATGCTCGGCCACGGCCTTGCGCGCAACCTGGGCGCGCGGACGGGCGACACGGTCGTGCTGCTCGCGGCCACGCCGCGCGGCGGACTGGGGGGCATCGAGGCGACCGTGCGCGGGCTCTTCGCGACCTCGGCGAAGGCGTTCGACGACGGCGCGCTCCGCGTGCCCATCGCCGCGGCACGCACGCTGCTGCGCACCGACGGCGCGCACTACTGGGTCGTGGTCCTCGACGACACCGACCGCACGCCGGCGGTCGCGGCGCGCCTGGAGGCGATGCTCGCGCCCGAAGGCTACGAAGTGGTGCCCTGGTACGTCGCCGCGGACTTCTACAACAACACGGTGCGGCTCTTCTCCCGCCAGGTGGCGGTGGTCGAGCTCATCATCGCGCTGATCATCGTGCTGTCCATCTCGAATACGCTGATGCTCGCGGTGCGCAGCCGCACCGCGGAGATCGGCACGGCGCTCGCGCTCGGGCTCACGCGGCGGCAGATCCTCGCGCAGTTCCTCGCCGAGGGGCTGCTCGTGGGGGCGTTCGGCGCCGCGGCAGGCGCGGTGGTCGGCGCGAGCCTGGCCGCCGTCGTGACCGCCGTGGGCATCCCGATGCCGCCGCCGCCCGGCATGGACATCGCGCTCACCGGCGAGATCCGCGCGACGCCGTCGATCGTCGCGCAGGCCGCCGCGCTCGGGCTCCTCACCACCGCTGCGGCGAGCCTGTATCCGGCGTGGGCGGCGTCGCGGCTCGTGATCGTCGACGCCCTGCGCCACGGACGATGAACGCGCGCCTCGACGCCCTCGCCACCCTGCTGCGCCTCGCCTGGCGCAACGTCGGGCGGAATCGCGTGCGCAGCAGCGTCACGATCGGCGCGATCGCCACCGGCGTCGCGGCGCTGATCATCGTCGGCGGCTTCGTGCAGGACATCTTCGTCCAGCTCGGCGAGGCGCTCATCCACTCGCAGTCGGGGCACCTGCAGGTCGCCCGCGCCGGGTACCGCGAGGCCGGCACCCGCCACCCCGAGCGCTACGTGATCGAGGAGATCGAGCCGCTGCGCCGGCGGATCGCAGCGGTGCCGGGCGTGCGCGACGTCATGGCGCGCGTCCAGGTCGCCGGGCTGCTCAACAACGGCCGGCGGGATCTCGCCGTCGTCGCCGAAGGCATCGAACCGGCGCGCGAAGCGCGGCTCGGCAGCTTCGTCCGCGTGGTCGCAGGCCGGGCCCTCGGCGCCGACGATGCGTTCGGCGCGACGCTCGGCAAGGGGCTCGCCGAGGCGCTGAAGCTGTCGCCGGGCGATCGCGCCACGCTGGTCACCGCGGCGGCGGGCGGCGCGACGAACGCGCTCGACGTCGAGATCGTCGGCGTGTTCGAGACCTTCTCCCGGGACTACGACGCGCGCGCGGCGCGCCTCGCGCTCGGCGCCGCGCACGAGGCGCTGGCGCACGCGGGCGCCAACACGCTCACCATCCTGCTGGACCGTACCGAGGACACCGCGCGCGTGGCGGCCGCGCTGCGCGCCATGCTCGCGCCGGAAGGCTATGAAGTCGACACCTGGCAGACGCTGAACGACTTCTACGACAAGACGGTCGAGCTCTACGAGCGCCAGTTCGGCGTGCTCGGGCTGATCGTGCTCGTCATGGTCGTGCTCGGCGTGAGCAACAGCGTGAACGCGACGCTGCTCGAGCGCATCGGCGAGTTCGGGACGCTGCGCGCGCTCGGCGATCCCGCGCGGCGCGTCGCCGCGCTCGCCCTCCTCGAGGCCGCGCTGATGGGACTGGCCGGGGCGGCGCTCGGCGTGACGCTCGGGATCGCCGCGGCGCTGGCCCTGTCGGCGATCGGCATCCCGATGCCGCCGCCGCCGAACGCCGACCTCGCGTACACCGCATCGATCCGCATCGTTCCGGGCATCGTCGGGTTCGCGGCCGCAGTCGGCGTCGTCGCCACCCTGCTCGCCGCGCTCGCGCCCACGCTGCGCGCGGTGCGCCTGCCGATCGCCGCAGCGCTGGCGCGCAATGTATGAAATCCCGTCGCTGTCGTGAGGCACCGACCCCGTAGAGCGCTGTTATCTGTGAAGTTTCTTGTCGGTGTCCGTCCGACAGTCGGCGCTCCCCGACGTACTTCGCAGGCCGATTCTAGGTCGAATATCGTAAGCCTATGTTTCGATGACATTAAGTTGGGACGGCAAGGTCCTTGCTCACTCCGACCGCGGCAGTACCGGCCCCACTGGAGTGATCCCCCCGATGACCTTGGCAGACCCTGCGCTGCACGACCTCCGTCGTCCCGTCCAGCATCCCCCGCGCGAGTGGTTCGAAGCGCTCATGTCCAGCCGTCCGCGCCCCGGCCAGGCGCGCGCCGAGTTCGGCGAGCGCACCGGCACCCCGGGCACGGGCGGCGGCGCGCCCATCACCCTCAAGGACGCGGTGCGCGCGTCCATCGCCACTGCGGCGGATGAGCTGCACGCCGCTGCGGATCTGGTACGCAAGCGATATGCCTGGCGCGGCTACGAGAACGTGTGCGCGGCGCCGGCGTGCGCGTGCGCGCAGCCGGACTGCGACCATCGCGTGACGCTCGTCGCGCAGCACGGCGACGACGTCGTGGGAACCCTGACCGTGGGCCTCGACAGCGCCGACGGCCTGCTGGTGGACAAGACCTATCGCGGCGAAGTCGACGAACTGCGCGCCCAGGGCCGCCGGGTCTGCGAGCTCACGCGCTTCGCGGTCGACGCGGAGGCGGATTCCAAGGCGGTGCTCACGTCCCTGTTCGGCCTGGCCTACATCATCACCCGCGCGCTGCACAACGCCACCGACGTGCTGGTCGAGGTCAATCCGCGGCACGTGGCGTTCTATCGGCGCATCCTCGGCTTCTGCGTCGCTTCGGCGGAGCGGGTGTGCGAGCGGGTCCAGGCGCCCGCCGTGCTGCTGCGCCTGGAGCTGTCGGAGCTCGAGCGTCGCCTGATGCAGATGGGCTGCTTCGAGCAGCGGCTCGCCGCCTGAGGCGATCGGCGGGTCAGAAGTCGTAACGCAGCTCGGCGTACACGCGGTCGCGGTTCGCGAAGCGGCCGAAGAAGCCGGTGTCGGGGCCGGCGAAGATGTCGAGGCCGACGGCGGCCACCCAGTTGCGCTCGAAGTGCCAGGCGAGGCGGGGGCGGATCAGGCGGTCGTTGACCGTGATGCCCTGGATCCACAGCAGCGAGGGCTCCAGCGTCGGCGTGACGCGCGTGGAGACGAGAACGCTCGCGCCGTACCCGCCGATGCGCGGCACGATGCCCTCGTCCCCGCCGCTGAAGTGGCGCTCGAAGGCCTGCACGTTGAGGCGCGTGTCGCGGCCGATGCCGTCCATCGGGACGTCGATGCCGACGATCCAGTCGAACGTGTCGCGCTCCACCACGCCATCCGGGGCGTCGAGCGCAGTCACGCTGTAGCGCTGCCCGCTGGTGTAGACCGCTTCGGCCCGCAGCACGAACGGACCGAGGTCCTTGGCGAACGTCCCGCCCCACTGCGTGATCCGGTCGTGACGCGGCGTGAACACCGCCGTCGGCGCCGGGCCGGCCGTGACGTCCCGGTAGAACGTCGCCGCGGCGCTGTAGCTGCGGAAGCCGAACGCCGACCAGTCCCAGCCGGCGACCGTGCCCGAGAACCGCAGCCCGTAGCTCGAGTTCTCGAACGTGCGCGCCGGCCGCTCGGGATCGCGGAACGTCACGCCGAGCCCGGGCGGCAGCGCGTCGACGCTGCGGCCGGCGGGGTAGAACTCCGCGCCCGGCTCGCCGATCTCGTCGAAGCTGCGGAAGGGAATCCAGATCGCCTCGACGTGGAAGTCGCCGCGGAACCACTCGGCGCGGGCCGCCCACTGCGGGATGCGGATGACGTCGAAGCCGGGCAGGATGAAGTCGCGCTGGTCGCGCCCCGACACCACGTCGGCGAAGAAGAGCCCGACGACCTCGCCCCACACGATGTGCTGCCGGCCGATGCGGAAGTCGAGCCCCGCGGCGGCGAAGTCGAGGTACGTCTCGCGGATGAACGTCTCGAAGCGCTGGTCGCGTCGCACGTCGGGGGGATAGAAATCCGACCAGATGTACACCGGGTCGGCGTCCACCCGGCCGGTGACCCGCCAGCGCGCCTCGCCGAGGCTGCCCTGCGCGTGGAGTTGCAGGCGGTTCACCGCGCGCGACCAGTGCGACGGATCGGCGTAGGTGTAGGCGAACGTACCCTGGTAGAAGCCTCCCAAGCGCACGCTCGCGGCCGCATCGGGCGCCGGCGCGCCGGGCTTGTCGTCGAGATCGCCGAACAGGCCCTCGCGCGACTGCGCCAGCGTGAAGCCCGGCTCCGCGGCGTGCGCGCCCACGCAGACGCACGCCAGCCACGCGGCGACGATGCCTCTGGCGCCCGTCATGCCCGCGCCCCGCGGCCGCCGCGGCGGCGGCGCTTCTTCTCGTCCACCGTCACCCAGTGGTCGCCGTCGCGCACGCCGAGCATGCGGATCTCGCCGTCCTCGATGCGCACCAGCCGGTCGGCCTTCGCCATCACCTTGCGGTCGTGCGTGGAGAAGACGAACGTCGTGCCGGTGGTGCGATTGATCGACTTCATCAGGTCGAGGATCCCTTCACCGGTGCGGTGATCCAGGTTCGCGGTCGGCTCGTCGGCGAGCACGAGCTTCGGGCCGGGCGCCAGCGCCCGCGCGATGGCCACGCGCTGCCGCTGCCCGCCGGACAGCTGACTCGGCCGGTGCTGCGCGTACTTCGCGAGGCCGACGACGTCCAGGAAGTGCGCCACCCGTTCCCGGCGCTCGGCGCGCGTCATGTCGCGCCGGTGGAGCAAGGGGTATTCCACGTTCTCCGCGGCGGAGAGCACGGGGAGCAGGTTGAAGGTCTGGAAGACGAAGCCGATGACGCGTGCGCGCAGCGCGGCGAGCGCATCGGTACTCTTGCCCGCGACGTCCTCGCCGTCGATCAGGATGCGGCCGCTCGAGGGGACGTCGATGCAGCCGATGAGATGCAGCAGCGTGGACTTGCCGCTGCCCGACGGCCCGGCGATGGCGAGGAACACGCCGCGCTCGATTTCCAGATTGACGTTCCTCAGCGCGTCGACGCGCTGCTCGTCCAGGAAGTAGTGCTTGTAAAGTTTTTCGACAGCGACGAGCGCCATGACATTGTCCTACGCGCCGCTATACTAAACGCGATGCGGGACGTGCGCGCAACGGAGTCGGAGACCATCGCGGAGGCGCGTCGCGTCGCCTGCGCGCGCCTGCTCGCGTGCGCAGGCGCTCCCGTTCTCGCCTGGTTCGCGCCCCGCGCGGGCGCGCAGGAAGGCGACGATGCCGAGGCCCGCGCCATCGTCGAGCGCGCGGACGCGGTGCGGTTTCCGCGCGAGGGCTTCGAGGTGGAGGTCGGCATCGTCTCCACCGCGCCCGGCGAGGATCCGGACGAGCGCCGCTACCGCCTGCTGTCCAAGGGCAACGAGAACACCGTCGTGATGACGGTCGAGCCCGCGTCCGAGCGCGGGCAGATTCTCCTGATGCGCGGCCGCGACCTGTGGATCTTCCTGCCCAACGTCTCGCAGCCGGTGCGCCTGTCCCTCTCGCAGCGGCTCACCGGCCAGGTGGCGAACGGCGATCTCGCGCGCGCGAACTTCGCCGGCGACTACACGCCGAAGCTCGCCGGCACCGAGGTCCTCGACGGCGAGAAGTGCTGGCGCCTGGAGCTCGCTGCGGTGGACCGCAGCGTCACGTACGGTCGGGTGACCTATTGGGTGCGCCAGGCCAACCACTGGCCGCACCGCGCCGATTTCCACGCGGTGTCGGGCCGCCGTCTGAAGACCTGCCGCTACGAGGCGTTCCGCGAGATGGCGGGACGCGTGCGCCCCACGCGGCTGGTGATGGAGGACGCGCTGCGCGAGGGCGCGCGTTCGGTGCTCGAGTATGCCGGCATGAAGCTGCGCGACCTGCCGGACAAGATCTTCACGCGCGACTATCTCAAGCGGCTCGAGTAGAAGCCGCTGAGCCCGGGGGATACCATGCCGAAGTACGACCCGCTGCGCCGGCTGCTCGAGCGGCTGCGCGGCCACCATGCACCCGCGCCGCGTGCCGGCGGCGACTCCACGGGGCAGACGGTGTTCGACGACCTGCCGCTGCGCTTCCGAGCGCTCACCGCCGACAGCGACCTCGATTACGCCCGTCTCAGCGACCCGGCGGGGCCGCCCGGCGCGTTCAAGATCCGCCTCGCCAGCCAGGGCACGCGCCGCGACGCGGGCAAGCTGGTCGAGCGGCGTTATGCCGAGCGCGGCTACCAGACCGGCGATCCGCCGCCGGACCCGCACCTCTTCACCTTCCTCGCCTACGACGAGGGACAGCTCGCGGGAACGGTCGCGGTGCGGCTGGATTCCGCGAAAGGGCTCTCCGCCGACCAGCTCTATCACGAGGAGCTCGCCGCCCTGCGCGCGGACGGCGCGCAGCTGTGCGAGTTCACGCGGCTCGCGGTGGACGTCAAGGCGGCCAGCAAGCCGGTGCTCGCCGGTCTCTTCCACACCGCGTATCTCTTCGCCGCCCGGGTGCGGCGCTACACGCACGCCGTCATCGAGGTGAATCCGCGCCACGTCGTCTTCTACAAGCGTGCACTCGGGTTTTCGCCGCTCGGCGCGGAGCGCATGAACCCGCGGGTGCAGGCGCCGGGGGTGCTGCTCGGCGTCTCGTTCGACGACATCGCGGTGGGGCTGGCGAAGTACGCCGGCCGCGGCCAGGGCGCGACCGGCGAGCGTTCGATCTTCCCCTACGCCTTCGGGCCCGACGAGGAGCCGGGGATCCTGAAGCGGCTGAAGGCATTGGATCGGGGGTGAAAACATTCGGCTGTTCGTTTACGCGCGGGAGGCCGATTCGAAGGGACGTGAGCCCGCCTCCTAACGGCTTTCACTGTGTGTTGCTGCGCGAGG
>CAZKHE010000007.1:0-63531 GCA_964552535.1 uncultured Enterobacteriaceae bacterium
GCGTCGTCCACCAGGATGCCGATGGAGAAGATGAGCGCGAAGAGCGACACCCGGTTCAGCGTGAAGCCCCACGCCCACGAGGCGAACAGCGTCGCGGCGAGCGTCAGCAGGACCGCCACGCCGACGATGACCGCTTCGCGCCGGCCGAGCGCCGCCCAGACGAGCGCCACGACCGACAGCGTGGCGAAGACAAGCTTCTTGATGAGCTGCTGCGCCTTGTCGTTCGCGGTGGCGCCGTAGTTCCGCGAGACCACCACCTCCACGCCGTCGGGAATGACGCTGCCCTTGAGGCTGTCGACCCGCTTCAGCAGGCGCTCGGCGACGTCCACCGCGTTCTCGCCGGGCTTCTTCGAGACCGCGATGGTGACGGCCGGCACGTCGCCGGTGGCCTTCGAGCCGTGCCAGACGTAGCGCGTCGGCAGGTCGGGTCCGTCCACGACGCGCGCGACGTCGGCCACGAACACGGGCTTGCCCTGGTACTGGCCGACGATGACCTGCCGCACGTCCTCCGCCGTGCCCAGGAAGGTGCCGGCGTCGACGCGGATCTCCTTGTTGCGCTCGACCAGGCTGCCGGAGGGCAGCGCGACGTTGGCGCCGAGCAACGCGTTGCGCACGTCCTGGACCGCGACGCGATACGCCTGCAGGCGCTCGGCATCGAGCAGGACGCGCACCGTCCGGCCCGGACCGCCGAGGGTCTGGACGACGCGCGTACCCGGGACCCGCTTGAGCTCCACCTCGGCGGCGTGGGCGATCCGCTCGAGGTCGTAGGCGCCGCGTGCAGCATCGGCGGTCCACAGCGTGAGCGCGACGATCGGCACGTCGTCGATCCCCATCGGCTTGATGATCGGCTCGCCGACGCCGAGGTTCGGGCTGATCCAGTCGCTGTTGGAGTAGATGGTGTCGTAGAGCCGCACCAGCGCCTGGGTGCGGTCCTCGCCCACCTTGTACTGGACCGTGAGCACCGCCATGCCGGGCCGCGACACCGAGTAGACGTGCTCGATGCCGGTGATCTGGGCCAGGACCTGCTCCGCGGGCGTCGCCACGAGCGCCTCGACGTCGCGCGCCGAAGCCCCCGGGAACGGGATGATCACGTTCGCCATGGTCACGTTGATCTGCGGCTCCTCCTCGCGCGGCGTCACCGCCACCGCGAAGAGCCCGAGCAGCATCGCCACGAGCGCGATCAGCGGCGTGAGCTGCGAGCCGACGAAGTACCTGGCGATGCGTCCCGAAATGCCCATGCTGCCTCCGTCGTGCCCGGCTATCGCCCGCGTCCGCCGCCGGCCCCGCCCGGTCCGCCGGGGCCGCCCTGCCGTCCGTAGGCCGGCGGATCGGTCCGCCGCTGGTTCTGCTGCTGGGATTGCCGCTGTTCGCGCTCCCGTGCCTGCTGTTCCTGGCGTTCGCGCTGCTGCGCCTGATGCTGCTCCCGCTCGCGGGCCTGCTGCTCCTGCCGCTCGCGCTGCTGCGACTGGCGCTGCTCGCGCTCCTGCGCCTGCTCCCGCTGGCGCTCCTGCGCCGTCTGGGGCGCCTGTGCACCGGCCAGCGCCGGCACGAGCGCCGCTGCGGCAAGAACTGCTGCGAGGTGAATCGTCATGGCCATCTGCTCCTCCGTTGTCGGGGGTGGGTCCTTGCAAGACGCGAACGCCGCCCTGCGCTATTTCTTCCGCGACGCCCTGAGCTGCGCCAGCGCCGCGGCCGGGTCGAGGGCCACGCGCTCGCCGGGACTCAGCCCGGCGAGCACCTCCACCTGGTCGCCGGCACGCTCGCCCAGCCGCAGCTGGCGCAGTTGCACGGCGCCGGCCTCGGTCACCACGTAGGCACCGGCGACTTCGCTGCGCTGGACGATCGCGGAGGCGGGCACCACGAGGCGTTTGCCGCGGCCCGTCGAGAAGTGCGCGCGGGCGAACGTGCCGGGCACCGCACCCGCGATCGGCTCGGGCAGCTCCAGGCGGACCGTCGTGGTGAGGGTGCGCGGATCGGCCGACGGCAGCACGGTCACGGACTTCGCCTTCACCGTCTTGTCCAGCGTCGGCAGCTCGGCATACGCCGTCAGCGCCTTCCCGCGCAGCTCGCTCGCCGTCGCCTGCGGCACCGAGGCGACGACGCGCAGCTCGGTCGGGTCGTACACGGTGACGATCGGCAGGCCCGGCTGGGCCATCTCGCCCACCTGCGCATGGCGCGTGGCGACGAAGCCGGCGAACGGCGCGGTGACCGACGCGTAGTCCTTCGAGGTGGCCGCCTGCTCGGCGCCGGCGCGCGCCGCGGCGAGCTGCGCCTCGGCCGCGTGGAAGTCGGCGCGCGCCTTGTCGAGCGTCGCCGCGCTCATGAACTTCTCCGCGACGAGCTTCTGCGTACGCTCGTAGTTGCTGCGGGCATTGGCGAGGTCCGCTTCCGCGCGCGCCACCTGCGCCCGCGCCTCGGCCACGGCCTGGGCCGCCTCGCGCTCGTCGATGCGTGCGAGCACCTGGCCGGCCTTCACGCGATCGCCGGCATCGACCTTCAACTCGACGATGCGACCCGCCACCCGTGCGGCCACGGTGGCCTGGCGGACGGCTTCGACGACGCCCTCGGCGGGATAGGTCAGGTCCACCTCGCGAAAGTCGGCGATCGCGGTGGCGAGGCGCAACTCGCCCTCGCCGGCGTGTGCCGCCTGCTGCGACGTGGGCGCCAGCGCGAGCGCGCCCAGCGCGCCGGCGGCGGCGAATGCGGCGGCCAGTACCAGTGCGGCGGCCTTCGGGATGCGGGGCATGCGGGCCTGTCCTTCTTCGTTCTGCATGGACGCCATTGTCCGCGCCGCGCACCCCGGTTTCTGTAACCTGGGTTCCGCAGCGACGCGCCTCCCCCCTCTTGATTTGTGGCAGAACCGCCCGCAGTTTTCCACCGTGAAATACAAGGACTACTACGAAATCCTCGGACTCCAGCGCGGCGCCTCGGCGGACGACGTCAAGAAGGCGTACCGCAAGCTCGCGCGCAAGTTCCATCCGGATGTCTCGAAGGAGAAGGATGCCGAGGAGAAGTTCAAGGAGATCAACGAGGCGTACCAGACCCTCTCCGACGACGAGAAGCGCGCGGCCTACGACCAGCTCGGTCGGCATCGTCCCGGCGAGGAGTTCCGCCCGCCGCCCGACTGGGGAGAACGGTTCGGCGCACGCGGGTTCGGCGGCGGCCAGTACGAGGAATTCGACCTCTCCGACCTGTTCGAGCAGTTCGGCATGCGGGGCGCACATGGCGGCCGCGGCGGCGGCGGGCGGACGTTCTCGATGCCCGGCCAGGACTACGAAGTCGTTGCGAACATCTCGCTCGAGGACGCCGCGCGCGGCACCGAGGTCGCGCTGGAGACGGTCGCGACCGAGTTGGGCGAGGACGGGACGCCCCGGCGCGTCCCGCGCACCGTGCGCATCCGGGTGCCGAAGGGCGCGACCGACGGGCAGCGCCTGCGCGTGCCCGGCAAGGGCGGGCCCGGCATCGGTGGCGGTGCGCCCGGCGACCTGTATCTGGACATCCGGCTGCAGCCGCACCCGCTGTTCAAGCCGGTCGGTCACGACCTCTACGTCGAAGTGCCGCTCGCCCCCTGGGAGGCGGTGCTCGGAGCGGAGGTCGAGGTGCCCACGCTCGAGGGACGCGTGAAGGTGAACGTGCGTGCGGGCTCGCGCGCCGGCCAGAAGCTGCGCCTGACGGGCAAGGGCCTGCCGAAGGCGAAGGGCGGTCACGGCGACCTCTACTGCGTGCTCCAGGTGGTCACGCCGACCGTCCTGTCCGACCGCGAGAAGGCGCTGTACGAGGAGCTGGCGCGGATCTCGAACTTCGATCCGCGCCGCCACTTCCGATCTGATCCATCATGAGCGAGACCCTGCTGCAGATCCTGGACGCGGACACCCGCATCGGCCTCGACGAGCTGCTGCGCGCCTCGGGCCTCGCGCGCGAGGACGTCGTCGAACTCGTCGAGTACGGCGTGTTCCAGCCGCACGGTTCAGCCGCCGCGTGGACCTTCGCCTCGCACAGCATCGTGCTCGCGCGCCGTGCGGCGCGGCTGCGCGCGGACTTCGGCCTCGACACGCATGCGCTCGCGGTGGTGCTCGCCTACGTGGAGCGCGTCGATGCGCTGGAGCGGCGCGTCCGCGAGCTGGAGTGCGCGCTGCTGCGCTGAAATGAAAAAGCCCGGGCACGGGGCCCGGGCTTGGTCCTGTCGAGGGTCGCGGCGTTACTGCTTACTGCGTACGCGCGCCCGACGCGCCGCGCTCCGCGGGCGACGTCCCCACGCCGCGCGAGGTGCCGGTGGTCGCGCGATTCATGTCGTCCTCACGGCCGGCCGTCGGGCCGACGCCGTAGCCGGCGTCGCGCGACCAGCGATCGAAGCTGTTCGCGAACGTGCGGTCGTTCTCCGGCCAGCGGTTGCGGTCGAACGCGGGCGCGTCGGCAAGCTTCGCCTGATCCACCTTCACGATGAGATCGTCGTCGTCCCGCGAGGCGCTGAAGGCCCCCATCGGCAGCGCGACCAGCTTGTCGTCCTTGAACCAGCCCGGATCGAAGTCGATGACCGCGTAGCGGACGTGTCCCGTCCGCATGTTCACGACCACGTCCTCGATGTCGCCCACGTCCTTGCCGTTCGCGTCCTCCACGTCGGCGTCGAGCAGCTTGGACAGGCGTACGAAGCGCGCGCCGGCCGAGGCCTGCATGTTGCGCGCGCCGTGGTATTCGTCATAGCCGCGTCGCGCGTCCGCGCGGTTCCAGTCCGGCCACTTGTCGGTCTCGAAGCCGGGCATGTTCTGCAGGCGCCCCTTCTCCACGTTCAGCACCAGGCGATCGCCTCGGTCGCTTCCCGGACGGAACTGCGACAGCGGGAACGGGTAGAGCTTCTCCGACTTGAACCAGCCCGGATCGAAGCCGAGCACCGCGTAGTGCACCCGGCCGCTCGACGCATCGACGATTACGTCCTTGATCTCGCCGATGTTCTTGCCGTTCACGTCCTGCACGTTCTTGCCCACCAGCGTGCTCCCGCGCAGTTCCATCGTCGCGGCCTGCGTGCGGGCGCTGTCAGCGGGGGCTGCGTTGCGGGAAGGCGTGTTGGCAGTGGCGCGGGAATTGTCCTGCGCCACGGTCGGCATCGCGAGTCCCAGGCCGAGCGCAGGGGCCAGCGCGAGCACGGCTCGTTTGAGGTTCGTCATGTCCGGTTCTCCTGTGAAGGGGACTGCAGTCCTTTCTGCAAGAGACGGGCCGACGAGCGCGCGATAACATCTAACCCCTTGACCTCCCGAGACTAAAACGAACGCTCGGGACCGCCGCAAAAGGTCCGGCGGACGTGTCGTTTTGCACGGTCGCCACGGCGACTCGTAGAAACTGCAGCGTTCACCGGGGTCGACAAGACCGGAGAAAGCGGGCCGCGGCCCGCCTTCAGGGAGTGAGAACCGGTCAGGCGGTGCGGCGCCGGGCTTTCGCATCGCGAGCGGGCTGTGCCGCAAGGCGCATCGCAGCCGGTCTGGCGGAACGCCGAAGGCGGGAAGTCTAGACCGACCCTCCCCGCAACCGGGCCCGATTGTTCTGTCTCCTCAAGCGCGCGGACCATTCCCTTCGGTGAAATCGTTCTCGACGACTCGACCGTCGACGAGCTCGATGCGCCGCCGGCATCGGTCGGCCAGGCGCGGGTCGTGGGTGACGATCAGGAACGCGATGCCCTGTTCGGCGTTGAAGCGCTGCATCAGCGCGAACACGTCGTCGGCGGTATGCGTGTCGAGATTGCCGGTGGGTTCGTCGGCAAGCACCAGCGGCGGCGACATCGCGAGCGCCCGGGCGATCGCAACGCGCTGCTGCATGCCGCCGGAGAGCTGTGCGGGCTTCTTGTGCACCGCGTTGCCGAGTCCCACCTGCTCGAGCAGGAACCCCGCGCGCTCGGCCATCTCGGGCGCCGGCCGCCCGCGATCGATGACGAGGGGCATCATCACGTTCTCCAGGGCGGTGAACGCGGGCAGCAGGTGATGGAACTGGAAGACGAACCCGATCGTGCGCCCGCGCAGCGCCGTGAGCTGCGCTTCGTCGAGGTCCGCGATGTCGCGCCCCGCGATCAGGATGCGCCCCGCCGTGGGCCGCTCGAGCAGCCCGACGGTGTTGAGCAGCGTGCTCTTGCCCGATCCCGACGGCCCGGTCAGCGCGGCGAACTCGCCTTTCGCCAGCGTGAGGTCGATCCCGTGCAGCACCTCCACCTCGACCGGGGTCCCGACGTTGTACGCCTTGCGCACGCCGGCGAGCTCGAGGATCGGCGGTGCATCGGTCATCCGCGAATCGCCTGCACCGGGTCCATCTTCGCCGCCCGGTGGGCCGGCGCCAGTGCGGCGAGGAGGCCGGTCACGAGCGCGACGAGCCCGGCCCCCGCGTAGGTGATCCAGGCGATCTCGCCCGTGATGAGCGGCGAGCCGTCCTCGGTCCTGAACACGCTGGCGGCGAAGCGCACGAGCCCCGTGGCGAGCACCCCGCCGAGCACCGCGCCGATCACGCCGATCACGCTCCCCTGGATGAGGAACACGCCCATGATGCGTCCCGGCGAGGTCCCCATCGCGCGCAGGATCCCGATCTCCTTCTGCTTCTGCACCACCGACACCACGAGCACGCTGGCGATGCCGAGCGCGACGATCAGCACCAGGAAGATCCTGATGAGGCGGGTGCTCATCGTCTGGTTGTTGAACGCGGCGAGGAGCTGGCCGTTGATCGCCATCCAGCTCTCGGCGAGCAGCCCGGTGCCGGCCTGGATCTCCTGCGCGATGCGCTCGGCGGCGAAGATGTCGTCGACCGTGAGGTCGATGTTGGTGAGCCCGCCCGGCAGGTTGAGCAGGCTCTGCGCGGTCTTGAGCGGCACCATCACCCAGCGCAGGTTCAGCTCCTTCACGCCGATGTCGAAGATGCCGGTGACCAGGAACACGTCGTCCGCCTTCTCGGCGGTCTGGATGCGGATGCGGTCCCCGACGTTCGCGCCCAGGTCGCCGGCGAGCTCCACGCCGATCACCGCGTCGCCCGGCCCGATGCGGTAGCGCCCGGCGACGAGGTGCTCCTGGATCCTGACGATGCGTTCGAACCGCTCCGGGTCGATCCCCACCAGCGCGATCGACTTGCTCGCGTTGCCGCGCAGCGCGAAGGCGGGGCCGGTGACCATCGGCGAGGCCGCGGTGATGCGCGGCATGCGCTCGAGCTGCGGGAAGACGCGCTCCCACTGGTCGATGGAACGCAGCCGCTGCGCGCGCGGCTCCACGCGCGCGATGACCGCCCCGGTACGCGGATCGACGACGCGGCTCGGCACGTCCTCGGGCGGGCGCACCACGATGTGCGCCTGCGTGGAGAGCGTGCGGTCGGCGAGGCTCGCCTGCAGGCTGTTCACCAGCGCGGTGATGAAGATGATGACCGCGACGCCGACGGTCGTGCCGGCCACGATCAGCAGCGACTGCATGCGCCCCTCGCGCAGGAAGCGCAGCGCGACGATCCACTCGAACGGCATGCCGCCCATGGCGTTCGCGCCCCCTCAGTCGGCGGGGCGTACGCGCTTGCCCGGCGCGACGTTCGCCGCCGTCGGGATCACGCGGTCGCCGGGCTGCACGCCGGCCACGATCTCGACGCGATCGGAGCCGCGCAGCCCCAGCTTCACCGGAACCTTCACCGCGCGGCCTTCGCGCACCATCAGCACCCACGGCGACGCCGCTGACGCCTCGCGCACCGCGTCCGCGGGCAGCGTGACGGCGTCGTCCTTGCGCCCGGCGAGCATCTCGGCGGAGACCGTCATGTCCGGCTTGAGGAACGCGGGCGGATCGGCGACGCGCAGCTTCACCTCGATCGAGCCGCGCTGCGCGTCCACCCCTGGCGCGATGTAGAACACCTCCGCGCCGAAGGTCCGGCCGGGATATGCATCGGCCACCACCTGCGCCTTGCGCCCGAGGTCGAGCAGGCCGATGTTCTTCTCGTCGACGTTGAGCACCACCTGGGTCTCGCCGGCCACGGAGAGGTCGAAGAGCTTCTTGCCCTGCGCCACGGTGTCGCCGTTCTCCACGTACTTCTTCAGCACCACCCCGGCCGAGGGGGAGCGGATGACCGTGTAGTCGAACTTGGCCTGCGCGACCTCCAGGGCGGCCCGCGCCTGTTCGCGGCGCGCGACCGCGAGCGCGTAGTCGCTGCCCTTCGGCGCGTTGGAGGCGGCCTGCAGGACCGCGCTTTCGCGGGCCGCCCGGGCCACGGCGAGGTTGCGCGCCGACTCCTCGAGCTTCGCCTGGCTGAAGAAGCCCTTCTCGAAGAGGCGCTTGGTGCGCTCGTATTCCTCGCGCGCGAGCTCGAGGTTCGCCTCCTTCTCGCGGAGGGCCTGCTCCGAGGACGGTCCGGTGAGCTTCCCGAGCTGCGCGAGGCGCGCCTCGGCCTCGGCCAGCGTGCCGCGCGCCTGCTCCACCGCGGCGCGCTGCTCGTCGTCGCGCAGGCGCGCCAGCACCTGCCCCGCCTTCACCGCCGCCCCTTCCTCGACGTCGCGGCTCTTCACCGTGCCGAGGATCATCGTGCCGATCTCCACCCGCGCCGGGGTGATGACGCGGCCCGTGGACACGACCGTCTGCACCACCTCGCCGCGCTTCGCCTCGACGGTCGGCACGGCCGCGCCCTGCATGAGGCGCCATCCAATGGCGGCCGCGGCGACGGCGACGATCGCCGCGCCCAGGAGGAGGCGGAGGGAAGGACGCTTCACGGGACGTTTTCTTATCTGCGTCCCGCCGAGTTTACCGGACGGCCGTCAGCGCCCTTGCTCCAGATCAAGCATCACGCGGCCATCGGCACGGTGAACAGGGCGTCGTTGGCCGCGCGGGGCGCTCCGGGCGCGGGACTGCGGGAAGTCGGGCCCGGAGCGGGTGCGCCCGCATTGCCGGGGGCCGCCGGCGCCATCATGTCGATCGCGCGCTGCACGTCCGGCAGCATGGGGTGCACCCCGGGTGCAAGTTCCTGGTTGCCGTAGAACCAGCGCATCTCGCCCGCCGCGTTGGGCTTGTAGGTCGCCCAGTTGGCCCGGCCCATGTCCACGCCGGCCTCCTCGAAGAGGTTCCACCCCTGCAGGAACATGCGTTCGTCCGGCGCGTAGTGGCCGCTGTTGTTGTTGATGTGCAGCAGTACGCCGTCCTGGACCACGATGTGGCCCGCGCCCAGCACCGGCCGGCCCTCCACGAGGCTCGAGTGGTGCACCTCGCCGACCTTGTGCTCGGTGGTGGCGTACAGGTTCCCCGTCTCGTCGATCGCGAAGATCGCACCCTGCGGCCGATCGCCGGTGCTGAAGAGCACGTAGTCGCCCTGGTCGTTCTTCTGGTACAGCCGTCCGCCGGAGACGACCAGACGCACGCGGTCCTTCTCGGCGTCGGTGCGGAAGTAGCGGACGCCGCGCGCTTCCTCGTCGAGGTACTGCGGCGCCGCGGTCTTGATCAGCTCGCCGCGGCCGTTGACGCCCTCGTGGCGTCCATCGGCATCCGCGGGCTGCCACGGCTGCAGCAGGGTCAGCCGCTTCGCCTCGCGGGCCTGCGCGACGGCCTCGTCCAGCGGATCGGGGATGTTGAGCGGCGCCCCGTTGCGTGGATCGACCCAGCCGTTCTGCGTCACCCCGGTCGCCGGATTCGTGACCGGCCCGATCCCGACGATGGTCGCGGCGTCGACGTCCAGGCCCTTGCGGTTCAGCAGGAACCGCATGCCCTCGACGAGCTGGTCGCCGTCCGGCTTGTAGTGCCCGCTGGCATTGTTGACGTGCAGCAGGCGACCGTTGGACACGATGAGGTTGCCGGCGAGCGCCACGGGCTGCCCGCCGGTGAAGCTGGAGTGATGGAAGCGGCCCGGCTCGTCCTCCTGGCTGGCGAAGATGCGCCCGTTCGCATCGATGACGAAGATCGCGCCCTCGCGCCGCTCGCCGGTGTCGAACGGCTGGCCGGTCTTGCGGTAGACCAGCAGCCCGCCCTGGACGTCGAGCTCGCGGTCGGCGCGCTCGCCCTCGTTGAGGTAGCGGACCGGCCCCTTGGGCTGTCCGCTCGCGTCCTTCCAGTTGCCGTGCAGGTTGTGCGCCGCCGACGTGCCGAGGTTCTCGTCGAGGTAGTCGGCGCCGATCCCCTTCAGCTTGAGCCCGAGCTGCTCGTTGAACAGCACCGGACGTCCGGTCGCGTCGGCATCCTGCAGCACCCGGATGTGCGGCTGGGCCTTGAGCTGCTCCAGCCGCTGGACCGCGAACGGCGGCTGACCCTGGCGCAGGCGCGCGGCCACGTCGTTCGCGTCCTGCAGCGGATCGCCGGCCACGTTGAGGGGCTCGTCGGTGCGCGGATTCGCCCATGCGGTCGAGACCGCTCCCGTCGCGGGATCCTTCACCGACGTGATGCCGACGACGATCGTGCTCGCGCCCTCGGTCTTGGGATCGAGGAGGCGCAGGCCCTTGTCGCGCACGAGGTGCCGCATCATCGACGTGAGCTGCTCGCCGTCGGGCGTGTAGTGGCCGCTCGCGCTGTTGATGTGGACTGGCCGCCCGTTGGCCACCACGATGCTCCCCGCCATCGCGACCGGCTCGCCGCCGGTGAAGCTCGAGTGGTGGAAGCGCCCCGGCTCGTCCTCGGTGCTCGCGTACATGCGCCCGTTCGCATCCATCACGAAGATCGCGCCCTCGCGCCGCGTGCCCGTGTCGAACGGCTCCCCGGTCCGCGCCCACACGAAGTTGCCGTTGACCACCGCGATCTCGCGGTCGGCACGCTCCGACGCATCGAGATAGCGCACCGGCCCCTTCGGCTGCCCCGAAGCATCCTTCCAGTTGTCGTAATCGCGATGCGCCTGCGACGTGCCCAGGTCCTCGTTGGCGTACTTCGGCGCGAGACCGCGGAGCTTCAGCCCGAGCTGCTCGTTGACCAGCACCGGCCGGCCATTGGCGTCCGCATCCTGCAGCACCTTGATGTTCGGCTGCGCCGTCAGCGCGGCGAGCTTGCGGCTCTGCGTGTCCGGCGCTGCCGCGTTCGGCGCCGGGGCGACGGGCGCCGCGGGGACCGCTGCCACCGCAGCGGGGGCCTGCGGATCCGCCGCGGGACGCGGACGCCCCAGCTCCGGCGCCGCGGACGCGCTGCGCTGCCGCGTGCCGCCCGCTGCAGGCGCCTCGTTCGCCGGACGAGTAGCGGCGCGTTGCGCCACGCCGAGATCGAGCGCCGCGAGGCTCTCGCGCGCACGCGGCGCAGGCGCCACCGGGCGCTCGGCCTCCGTCTCCGGCATCGCTTCACGCAGGGGGCGCCGCTCGGCGGCCATGCGGCCCTCGGCGCGCTCGGCGAGCGACATGCCGAGCTCCTCGGCGCCATCGACGAGGGACGTCACGCTGTCGCGGCGCGGGCGGGTGGCGTTGTCCTGCCCGGGCGCGTTGTTTCCTCCCGCGCCCATTGCCGGGGTCGTCGAGTCGAACTGCCGCACGAGCGCACGCAGGTCGCTGGCCAGGCCGGACGCCCCGCCGGGCTGCTGCGCGGGCCGCGTGTCGGCGGCCGCCGGCAGGGCCTCGGAGCCGGCACGGCTGCGGGACGGCGCAGGAATGCCATCGTCCCGATAAACGATGTCCGCGTATCCCCCCGCCTGCTCGCGCAGGCTGCCGCGACGGCTCGGCAGCGTGTCGCCGGGATACGCCGGAGCGACGTAGCCCTCGGCCACACTGCCGCGTCGGCTCGGAAGCGCGTCGCCCGGGTACGCCGGAGCCACGTAGCCCTCCGCCACGCTGCCGCGACGGCTGGGCGCGGTGTCGCCGGCATAGGGCAGCGTGATGTAGCTGTCGACGCTGCTGTCGCGACGCTGGGGCGCGGGCGCGGCGGGCAATGCTCCCGGCGGCTGCGCGTCCGGTTGCGGCTGCACGCGGCCCTGCCGCTGCTGCACCACCTGCGTGGCTTCGTTGGCGAGCGGCGCGACGCGCGGCGTGGGCAGCACGACGCCGCCGCTGGTGTCGGCCCGGGGACCGAGCGCATCACCGACGTCCGTGCCCGGACGCGGCCGCACCCCGGAGAAGTCCCCGCCCGGATCCGGCGCGGGCGTCACGCGCCGCACCGGCTCCACGCCGGCTGGCGGCGTCACGCGCGGCGTGGTGCCGAGCTCGGGTACGGGCGTGGACGGCCGCGGTGGCGGCACGCGATCGGGTGCCTGACGCACAGGCGGCAGTGCATCGGCGACGTCGAAGGTCGGCCGCGGGGTGTCGGGGCGATCCAGGCGCGGACGCCCGACGGGACCATCGGTGCCGGCCAGGTTGACGCTGGGCCGTGGCGTCTCGAGACGATCGGAGCGCGGCCGCGACGGCACGTCCACCGCCGTGCTGCCGAAGTTCGGCCGCGGCAGATCCGGCCGGTCGGAGCGCGGGCGCGTGGGGCCGTCGTCCGCGCCGGTGTTGAAGCTCGGCCGCGGCGTCTCCGCGCGGTCCGAGCGGGGACGCGTGGTCGGGGCGGAAGGTGCGTCGGGCTTGTCGCGGAAGAGCGTGCTGCCCTTCACGAGGTTGCCGCTGATCTCGCCGCCCTTGCCTTCGCTGGAGCCGAGCAGCCGCGCGGCGGTGCCCTTGATGTCGACGGAGGTGACCGACTCGCTCTGCCGCGTCTGCACCTCGCTGGTCGTGGTCGTGCCGCGCACGGTGACGCCGGAGAGCGTGTTCGGCGCCGCGCCGATGAGGGTCGCGTTGCCCTGCACGGTCAGTCCGGAGGCGCCCTGGATGCCGCTCGCCTGGCCGATGGTGACGTTGTCGGTGCGGCGTCCCTCGACGGTCACCGACAGGCCGGTGCTGCCCGCGTGGTTCGCCGCGTTGATCGCCTGGTCCTGGCGCCGGTCGAAGCGGTCGGCGCGCGTCTCCTGCGAGCGGTCGCCGCCCCCGCCGCCGGTGGTGACCTGCGACACGCCGGCGTAGACGGAGGTGCGGCCGACGTCCTCGTCGCGCCGGTCGGTGCGCGACTCCACGACGAGGTTGCCGCCGATGTTGCCGGTGATGCCGCCGCCGGCGGAGATGTTGGCGCCGCGCAGCGTGGCGTCGCCGCCGACGTTGAGCTCGGCGCCGCCGGCGATGTTCATCCGCGCGTTCTGGTTGGTGAGGTTGTCGCGGCGATCGCGCGTCGCGTTCACGTCCACGCTGCCGCCGAACGACTGGCTGTCGCGCGCACCGTTCTCGCCCTGGTTGCGTCCGCCGGTGAGCGACACGCCGCCGCGCACGCCGCTCTGGTTGCGCTGCTCGGTGCTCTGCGCCGACTCCATCGTCAGCGCCCCGACGTTGATCCGCGCCGACTGTGCGCCGATCTGCGTGCCCTCGAGGCGGGTCTCGCCGCCCGAGGTGATGTTGAGCTGTCCGCCGCTCTGGATCGAGCCGCCCACGCGGGTCTCGCTCGAACCGGCGTCGCGGTTGCGCTCGAACGTCACCGACGTGTTGGCGCTGCCGTCCTTGAGGAAGCTCATGCTGCGGCCGACGCCGCCGCCGACGTTGGCGCTGCCGCCGTCGACCGTCAGGTTGTTGCGCTCGGTGCTGCTGAGCGCCTGGAAGTCGATGCGCCCGCCTGCGGACAGGTTGGTGTCGCCGCCCGACTGGATGCGCGTGCCCTGGAGCGTGAGGTTGCTGCCCGCGCCGACCGTCGTGCTGCCGCCCGACCGGATGGTCGCCGCCACGCCCGTCGTCGCGCTCTCGGTGCCCTGCACGACGCGGCCGTCGCCGCCCGCGCCCGCCGAGGCGCACGAGAGATCCGTGCAGACGCTGGCGGTGATCGACGCGCCGCCCTGGCGCGAATCGACGCTGCGCTCGAAGGTGTTGTTCGCCTGGTTGATGGCGAGGTTCCCGCCCGCGGTGACCGAGGCGTTGCCGCCGGCCTGGATCCGGGTGCCTTCCAGCGTCGCGTCGCCGCGGCTGCGGATGCGCACGTTCTCGCCGGCCTGCACCGACCCGACCACCGCCTCGGAGCGCCGCTCGCTGGTGTTGCTGGAGCCGCCCTGCGCGCCCAGGGACGCATTGACCTCGCTCGCCGTGCTGAGCCCCACCGTCAGGTTCGCGCTGGCGTTGGTCGACTGCTGCGTGCTCGACGAGCGATTCGCCGCCGCAGCCGCCTCGTAGCGTCCGGCTTCGATGTCCACGCTCCGGCCCGCCTGGTAGCTCGTGCCTTCGTCGCGCATGCCTTCGGTGACGCGCGCCACGATGTTGCCGCCGGCGTTGAGTTGCGTGACCACCGCCTGCGACCGGGTGGTCGTGCCGCTCGACTCGCCGCCGCTGCCGCCGATGCGGACCTGCGTCTCCGGGGCGGAGATGTTGATCTGCCGCGAGGTGCCTTGCGCCACGCCCGCGATGGACTGCCCGAGCCCGCCCGTGCTCACGCCCGCCTGGATGCTCGCATCGTAGTACGTGGACCGCTCGGTGACGGTGCTCGTGTTCTCCGCCGCGCGGTTCTCGACGCTGCGCGCCTGGATGCCGATGTCGCCCGCCGCGTTCACCTGCGTGCCCTGGTTCACGAGCCGGTTGCCGGCGTTGAATGTCACGTTCCCGCCGGAGGTGATGGTCGTGACGTTCGCGGTGCTGGATTCGCGCTGCACGTTCGAGGTGCCGCCGCGCGTGGTCAGGCCCGCGAAGGCGCCCTCCGCGGAGACGTCGGCCGAAACGCCGACCTGGTGGCGCTCCGAATTGCTCGACGAGGACGCGCGGTCCTGCGCAGCCACGACGTTGATGTCGCGCTTCGCCTCGAGCGCGACGCCGAGCTCGCCCGCCTCGATGCGGGCGCCCTGCAGATTGACGTCGTTGCCCTGCGAGATGAGCGCCACGCCGCCGCCGCGGATCGTCGTGCCGAGATTGCTGGTCTCGCTCGACTGGGTCGAGCTGCGCTCGGTCATGAAGCCGGTGAAGACGCTGGCGCGGGTCGCGTTCGGGTCGGCCGAGGGCGCGCCCTGGACGGCCGCGTCGATCCGCGCCCCCGCGCCGCCGCGCGCACCGCCCTGCCCCTGTCCGGCACCCTGCGCGCCCACCTGCGTCTCGATGAAGTAGCCGTCGCGCCGCACGGTCTCGGAGACCGAGCGGTTCAGCTCCAGCGCGTTCACGTTGACGTTGCCGCGTTCGGCGATGACCGCGGCCACGCCGCCGGCCTCGAGGTTCGCGCCGGTGAGGTTGACGTTCGATCCCCCACGCAGCGTGAGGTTGCCGCCCGCCGACACCGACGCGGTCAACGCGCTCTGGTCGTTGATCGTCGTGTTGCGTTCCTCGGTGCCCAGCGTGCCGCCGCTGACGCGGCGCGTGGTGGACCGCGAGTCCAGGATCAGCGAGGTGACGTTCACGTCGCGGCCCGCGCGCAGGGTCGCGTCGCCGTCGGAGCGGACGGTCGCGCCTTCGATGCGGATGTCCCGGCCGGCGTCGAGCAGCAGGCCCTCGGAGGCGAGGATGCCGCCCTGGCGCCCGGCCACCGTCACGAAGTTCCTGTCGTCGCCGGCGCGGAAGGTGCGCGTGCGGTTGACGATGTCGCCCTCGGTGGACTTGAGCGCCACGATCCGCCCCGCAATCGTGCCGCCCTCGTTGACGAGATCCTTGCGCGTCACGATCTGCAGCACGTCGGCGTTGACGTTGCCGCCGTCGTTGCGGAACGTATCGGCGCGGATCATCGCGCGCTCGGCCTGGATCTGCGGCCCGACCGTGCGGTCGGCGCGCGTCGCATCGGTGAGATACACCACCGGCACCAGCACCCGCTGGCCCTGCACGACGCTTTCCACCATCCACACGATGTCGTGCTTGAGGGCGGCGACCTGCTCCGCGGAGAGCCGCGTGCCGAAGGTGAGGTTGAGGCGCTTCGCTTCCGCCACGGCGTTGTCGAGCAGCATGTACTGCTGGTCGGCGTCGGTGTAGGCGGTGCGGAGGAGCGACAGCCCGGTCTGCGCGCGGATCTGGTCGGAGATGAGGCGGTTCTCGTACATCGCATCGCCGAGGCGCTTGATCTGCGTGGTCGGGTCGAGGCCGAGCTTCGCCATCAGGTAGTCGCTGCCGAGATAGGGGTTGTCCCGGGCGGTGAAGAGCGGATTGGTCTCGATCAGGTACTGGGCCTGCGGATCCTGCGCGAAGACGAAGAGCCCGTTCGGACCGGTGGGCAGGACGAGCGGCAGCGCGGCGCTGCCGGGCTCGATGAAGCCGAGCGACGGGGGCTGCGCGGTGCGGCCCGCGACGTCGACCGCCGGGCTGCCGGCGGCGCCGGCCGGGGTGGTCGCGCCCGGGGGCGTGATGGTCCTCACGGCGCCGTCCGCGGACCGCTGCGTGTTCTGGAAGTTGCCGATCGTGGACGTGAACTGCACCGCCTGCAGGAGGCCGCCGTAGGTCTGGTAGACGTGCGTGGGACCGTAGTCGGCGCGCCCGATGTAGGTCATGCGCTTGGGCGTGTGGCCCTGGATCCCGAGCGCCTGGCTCTCCAGCCAGTTGCCCTCGCGATTGCAGTCGTCGAACGTCCCCTTGCAGTCCCACTCGTAGATGTGCCGCTCGGCGTAGCGGAAGCGGGAGAGCTCCAGCGCCCGGTTGACGAAGGTGCCGGTCGCACCCGCGCCCCAGAGCCCGCGGTCGTTCAGCCCCTCGAGGCTGAGGCTGTACGCGGAGATCTCGCCCCCGTCGTTCAGCCCGTTACGCGTACGGATCGCGACGCTGTTGGCCGAGATCCGCGGCGTCGGCGCGAGGCCGGTGAACTGCTCCTCGGCGTACCACCATTGCGACCAGTCCTGCCGGACGGTCTTGCTGCCCTCGATGTGGTAGGCCGGCTGCGCCGGCAGCAGATTCGTCTTGGTGAGGTCGTAGTTGTACAGGTAGCTGTCCTGGAGGGACGGCGCCGGGTTGCGGATGAAGATCGGGAAGTGCTCGACGTTCTGGGTCCCCTGGAGCCACGCGTTATCGCGGCACTGCCCGCCTGCGGGATTGGCGGCGCACGCCTGCAGCGGATCGGTCGAGTAGAGCCAGAACGGCCGCACGTAGTAGCCCGTGTAACGCTTCTGGCCGGCCGGCGTGAAGCCGCAGTCCGAGTTGGGGCTGCCGCAGCGCTCCCAGGCATCGAACCGGTACGACATCGTCTTCACCGGCGCGTCGCGATGGGCGTTCACGAACTCCCCGACCCAGAAGAGGAGCGAGCCGTTCACCGGATTGCCGGTGACGAGCGCATGGTTCACGAAGCGGGTGGTGAGGTTGTCGGCGTTGCTCGAGCCCGACGTGAGCACGCTGAGGTGGCGGGAGTTTATTTCCGCGCCGACGTCGTTCGTGAACACGCCGTTCGGGCCGATCAGGATCTGGCTGGTGCCGTCCGACCACAGCAGCCCGCGGTTGACCATCGCCGCGTTCGCGCCCGGGATGCTCGTGGTGCGGATGACGAAGCCGTCGCCCGCGCCGATGGCGGCGTTCGCCGCGTTGCCGAAGCTGCCCTGGGTCGAGATCGAGAGCTGGCCCTGGGCGGTGAGCAGGCCCTGGTTCTCGAAGCCGCCGTTGATGCGCAGGTCGGTCTGGCCGGGACCGAAGGCGAGCGCCCCGGTGAACGGCGTGTTTGCCGCGCAGGTCTCGCCGCCGGCGCTGGTGCACAGCGCATTGACGTCGATGATGGTCTTGGCATTGGCGTCCGTGCCGGCCGTCTGGAATCCCGCTTCGAGCCGGCCGGCCTGGACGCCCGGCGTCCCCGGCTGCTCGACGAGCAGGCTGTTCGCATGGACGTGGACGTCGCCGCGCAGCAGGCCGCCGGACGTACCGGCCTTGACCACCACGTCGAGGTCGCGCACGCCGTTGGCGCGGCGAATCGCGATGACGTCGCCGGACTGGATCGATGCGCCGTCGTTGATGCGCACCACGTTCTGCGCGGCATCGGTCGGCGTGAGCGTGACGTCGCCGTTCGCGATCCAGCGCCCGAAGAAATCGATCCCCGGTGCGACCGCGCTGATCGCACCCGGCGTCTCCACGCGGTGCCCGGCGGCGAGGGCCAGTCGACCAGGCGTTTCCAGTCGCACGGTGCCCTCGCCCCCATACAGAACCGCGCGATCCCCGAGCGTGATGCCGCGCGGGGCCGACAGCACGAGATCGCCGGTCCCGGCGACCAGCAGGGTCTCGCCGGTCGCCGGCGGTCCGACCACGGAGAGCGCGCCCTGCGTGGACAGCGTCAGCGTCCGCTCGGCGGCATAGATCTGGCCGCCGTTCAGCCGCAGGTCCGCGTCGCGCAGCACCCGCACCGTGAGATCCCGATCGGCGACGCGTTGCGCACCCGAGCGACCGGCGTCGGTGAAGGACTGGCTGGCCTCGACCAGCACGTCGCGTGCGCCGTACAGCACGCCGTCGAGCGTGACGTCGGCACCGCGCAGCGCCACATCGCCCTGCCCGTAGACCAGCCCGTTGGCGCCCATGATCAGGTTGCGAGTGGCGTCCACGGTCAGCGCGCCGGCGATCAGTTCGCCCCCGAGGAGGACGTCGCGCGCGCCGAGGGCGAGCGTCGTGCTGGCACTGATGCTGCCCTTCATCGTCTCCGCGCCGATCTGCATGGCGCGTACGTCGATGTCCAGCGCCGCCGTGCCCGGAACGACGCTCACCGCACCGCCCGCGGCGAGCGACGCCCACGGCGCGACGACCAGGGAGCCCGACGGCCCGGTGTAGGCGAGATTCAGGTCGCCGCCGACGGCGACGTGCCGGGCCGTCGTGAATGACTGGCCGATTGCGAAGGCTGCGTTGCCGCCCACCTCGATCGCGGGACGGGCGCCGGGCGACGCGCCGGAGTAGAGCACGTCCAGGTTCAGCGTGTCCGCCGTGAGCGAGAGGTTGCCGCCGCTCTGCATCACCGCCGACGTGCTGATCGTCGGCGCATTCAGGGTCATCGCGCCGGCGCTGTAGAGCTCCGACCCGTAGCCCTGGGAGATCGACGTGGCCGCGTCCAGCGTGACGCTGCTCCCGGCGACCGGCTGCCCCGCCGCGTCGAAGCCCGCGCCCGCGCTGCCGTTCACGGCGATGGTGTTCGCGCGAACGGTGAGCGCGTTCTCGGCGGAGACGATCGACCCGGACCCGAGCGTGACGGCGAGGCCGCCGGCCGCCGCCGCGCTGCCGATGTCCACGGTCCGGCCCTGCAGGATGCCGCCGTTGCCGAGGGTCGCCGTGGCCGCCCCCGTGCCGGTCCGGTCGAGGTTCATCGCACCCAGCGCGTCGAGACGACGGTTCAGGTCCAGTGCGCTGCCGAAGCGCACCGTCATGTCGCCGGCGGACTGCAGCGCAGCGGCCTGGTCAGGCCGCGCCGGCCCGGTCGTCACGCGTTCGGCGGTGAGGTCGAGCCGCCCGAGGGACTGGAGCACGGCGGTGCCAAGATCGGCGGTCCCGGCGACGGTGATCGCGAGCCCGCTCGTATCACCGCGCTGATAGACGTTGGCGTTGGCGAACGCTGCGCTGGCCGCGTTGAGCGCGAACCCCTTGCCGGTGTCGTAACTTGCGGCGCCAAACGTGGCGGCGCCCGCGAGACCGAGCGTCAGCGCGCCGCCCGCGACCGATTCGGCGTAGCGCCAGTTCGTCGCCGCGCCGGTATCGGCCAGCGACGCACCGGAGAGGGCCAGCGCGTTGCCCGCGCCGACGTCGGCTGTGCCGAGCGCGAGCGACCCCGCGCCGGCGGCGAGCACCGTGTCGTGGCGCGCGTGGATGTAGGGCGCCGCCACGCCGCCCGCCGCGGCCCCGGTGCGGATGCCCTCGCCGCCCGCCGCGCCGGTGTAGGTCACCGTCACGTCGCGCTGCGCGCTCATGCGGTTCGCAAGCTCGATGCGCCCCGCCGACTGCAGCACGACGTCGCCCACCGTCGCCGCGACGTCGCCGAGGGCGCGCACGCCTACGCCGGCTTCGGTCGCGATCATGCGGATGCGGTTGGCGTACATGCCGCCGAGCAGCGCGGTGTCGATCGCGTACGCGGGCCGGTTCGGATCGCCGCCGATCGGCGCGATGCCGCGGGTGGCGAAGCCGTAGGTGTTGGTGCCGGCCGCGAGCAGGAGGTCGGCGCCATTGATCTGTCCGTTGACGACGATGCTCCGCGCGACCAGGTCGAAGTAGCTCATCCCGGTCGCGTCGAGCCCGGCGCCCTCGATGCGGATGTCGCCGCCGCGCACGGTGAAGCCGACGAGACTCCCGTTGGCATCGAGGTTCGGGACGCCGGTGGTGAGGAGACCGCTCGTGGTGTTGATGAACCCGCAGCCCGAGCAGGTGATGCCCCAGGGATTGGCGAGGATCACCTGCGCCGCAGCGCCATGCACCTCCTGGTAGCCCTGCAGCATGGACCGGTTGGGCGCGATCACCTCGTTCAGGATGACGCGCGCGGCCGTGCCGGCGAGGTTCGGGTTCTCGCGGATGGTCCCGGCGAGCACCGACTGCTGGATCGCGGTGGCGTTGTTGAGCACCAGGCCGTTGGGCCCGACGTTGAACTGGTTGTACTGGTTATGCGACAGCCCCGACGCGTTGGGCGCCGCGATGTTGACCACCGGCACGCCGTTCCCTGCCGGCGCCACCTGCGTGTTCGTCGTGCCGGCGGCCACCGGCGGATTCGCCCAGGCGGCGCCCGGCGGCAGCGCGGTCAGCGCGGCGAGCACCAGCGCCAGCGCGCGGCGCGCCGTCGAGTCGCGCTGGAAGGGGTTCGATCCGGGGGCGGGGATGGGGATCATCGCTGGCTCCGATCAGAAATCGGCCGAGACGCGGAAGAAGAGGTACTTGTCGTGACCGACGAAGCGGCCGGGCGTAGCGATCGGCTCCGAGTACGCGAGCTGGATCGAGAGCGGACGCATCGCCACGCTCACGCCGACCGTGGCGCCCGCCAGCGTGCCGCCGGGCACCCCGTTGCGCTCCTGCACGTGGCCGACGTCGAGGCCGACGTAGGGGCGTAGCACCCCGTTCAGGGCTTGCGTGCCGAACAGCTGCGCGAGGTTGAGGGGCACGCCGAGGTCGTTGCGCCAGAGCCAGCCGACGTCGCCCGAGAGCGCGAAGCGGCGGAAGCCGCGCACCGAGAACGGGCCGCCGATGGCGATGCGCTCGGTGCCGTAGAGCGTGTCGTCGGTGTACTGGCCCGACAGGGTGCTCTGGAGCGCCAGCGGCACGGGACCCGCGGCGAAGGAGCCGAAGAAGCCCAGCGCGCCGAAGATCTTGCCGAACTGGGCCTGGGGCGCGCCGCCGGGCAGGCCGGCGGGGTCGGTGTTGGCGCCGAGCGCGTCGAGGCCCCGCGAGTAGCCGGCGTCGAACGACACGAGGCCGGCCGGCAGGAGCCAGGTCAGGTTCGAGGTGAGGTCGAGCACGGTGAGCGTGGGGCTCGACACCGCGACGAACTGGCCGTTGAGATGGCTCTCGGTGTTCTTCGAGGTGAGGTTCGCGCCGAGCGACCACTTGGTGCGCTGGTCGCGGTACATGATCCGGTCCACGCGCGCGTTGAGCGTGGTGAACCACGACTCGGAGACGAAATCCGACACGGAGCCCTGAATGGTCGACACGGTGCGGAACGTGCTCGCGCCGAGGCTCGCCAGCCAGCGGCCATAGGGGACGGAGAGCAGCGAGGAGAACGAGCGCGACAGCTTGCGATCCTCGTCGGCATCGAGGTTCTGGCGCACCCACACGTTGAGCAGGTCGTTGACGCCGAGCAGGTTGTCGTAGCCGAAGCTGCCGGCGATCTGATACAGACCGGTGAGGTCGGTCCCCGTGTTGTCCACCGCGATGCCGGCGGTCCAGGGCTTGCGCGGCTCGTTCCTGACCACCACGACGGAGTTGCCCGCCTCGTCGCCCGGCTCGATGTCGATGGTGGCGCGGTTGGATTGCAGGCGGTTGATCTGGTCGATGCCCTGCTCGAACTCGCGCAGGTTGAACACGCGCCCTTCGAGACCGGGGAACGCGTTGCCCACGCTCACCCCGTCGCCGTCCACCCGGATGCGTTCGACCATGCCCTCCAGGATGAGCAGCCTGAGCGTGCGCGAGGCGAGGTCCTGCTCGGGCAGGTAGACGCGCGTGGTGGTGTAGCCGCGCGTGATGTAGTCGTTGGTGATCGCCTGCATCAGCACGTTCACCTCGGCGAGCGTCACGCACTTGCCGGTCACCCCGCCGGTGAGCCGCTCCCGCTCGCCGGCCGAGAGCAGCGAGGCGCCGTCGAGCTCCACCCGGTCGATGGTGAAGCACGGGCCGCCGGGGGCCGCCTGCGGCGCGGGCTGCGGCGAGAGGGACTCGCCGGCCGGACGGCGCAGCCGGTCCTCGATCTCGCGCCGCTGCAGCCGCTCGCGCTGCTGCTCCTCCTGGATCGCGCGCTGCTGCTCGCGCAGCGCCCGCCCGAGGTCGTCGGCGGTCGGCGCCTGCGAATGCGCCGCACCCGCTGCGGCGAGCAGCAGCGCCGCCACGCTGGCGCCGACGCGATACCTGTCCGTGCGCGGCTCGTCCGCCCTTCGTTGAACCCCCGTCACCCCTGGCTGCCCTTCGCTCGCTTGTAAGTATCGATCTGCGCAGCGAAACTACGCGTTGGTTGGCAGGAGCGGAATCAAGCGAAAGTCGGCCGACGAAAGTCGGATGCCCGGGAGGCCGGGGAAGTGTGAAACCTTGTGAATTCGTGTGGAGAACGGCGCATGTCGCGTAATCCGAACCATCGCGGCGATTGACATGCACGCAATCGGCGCGACCGAAGCGCGATCGCCAATACGGCGGCCGCCCCTCGCAACCGGCCTGCGCAAGCCGTGACAGCTCCAGCCCTGCATTCCGAACCCGGCGTGCCGCGCGCCCAACTCGTTCTCGCCGAGCAGGTCGCGACGCTCTATCGCAACCTGCCGCTGGTGCTCGCCGGCAATGTCCTGATGGCTCCGCTGCTGGCCGCCGCGCTGCCGGCGACGGTGCCGCTCGGCACCCGCATTGCCTGGGTGGCGGCGGTGTGGCTGCAGACCGCGGTGCGCGCGGGGCTGCTTGCCGCTTACCAGCGGGCAGCGCCGCGGCCGGCCGACGCGCGGCGCTGGTCCCGGTACGCGACGTGGGGCTCGCTCGCAGGCGGTCTCGCGTGGGGCGCGGCCGGAATAGTGCTCTACGTCCCGGACCAGCTCCTGTACCAGCTCCTCCTGCTGTTCGTGCTCATCGGGATGGGCTCGAGCGCGGTCTATGCCCTGACGCCGCATCTGCCGACGTTCCACGCATTTCTCCTGCCGAGCATCGCGCCGACCTTCGTGGTGCAGGCCCGCGGGGATACACCGGGCGACTGGATCCTCGCGGGAATGACGCTGGTCTACGTCGGCGTGACGCTGTTCTTCGCGCGCAACCTGCACCGCGTGCTGGAGGAATCGCTGCACCTGCGCTTCGAGAACATCGAGCTCATGGAGGGTCTGCGCCGGCAGAAGGAGGAGGCGGAGCGCGCGAACCTCGCGAAATCCCGGTTCCTCGCCGCGGCCAGCCACGACCTGCGTCAGCCGATCCACGCCCTCGCGCTGTTCACCGACATCCTGCGCGAAAGGGTGGCCGGCCAGCCCGATGCGCTCGCCGTCGCCGACCGCATCGGCGACTCGATCGCCGCCATGAGCGGCCTCTTCAATGCCCTGCTCGACGTCTCGCGCCTCGATGCCGGCGTCACCCCGCGGCGCATCGTGCACTTCCCGGTCGCGCGAGTCCTGCGCAACGCCGAGAACGTGTTCACGCCGCTTGCGCTCGAGCGCGGCTTGCGCTTCAAGGTGGTGCACTCGGCAGCGGTGATCGAGAGCGACCCGATGCTGCTCGACCGCATCGTGCAGAACCTCGTCGCCAACGCGGTGAAGTACACCAGGGACGGCGGCGTGCTGGTGGGCTGCCGCCGGCGCAGCGGACGGCTGTCGATCGAGGTGCTCGACACCGGCCCGGGCATTCCCGAGAGCGAGCGCGAGAACGTGTTCCAGGAGTTCTTCCAGCTGGGCAATCCCGGCCGCGACCGCGGCAAGGGCCTCGGGCTCGGCCTGGCGATCGTGGACCGCATCTCACGCCTGCTGGACCATCCGATCGCGCTGCGCTCGGCCGTGGGCCGCGGATCGTGCTTCGCGGTCAGCGTGCCGCGCGGCGACCGGACCCTCGCTGCGGAGGCGACGCGCGTCGAGGGCGCGGGGGGCGCCTCGCTCGACGGCACGTGCGTCGTCTGCATCGACGACGAGGCCGCGGTGCTCGACGGCATGACGGCGCTCCTGGAGCTGTGGGGCTGTCGGGTGCTGCCCGCCCGCAGCGGCGACGAGGCGCTCGAGCGTCTCGCCGCCGCCGGCGTGACGCCCGATCTGGTCATCAGCGACTATCGCCTTGCGGACGAGAACGGCATCGACGTGGTGAAGCGGCTCCAGACTCGCCTGGGCGGCGAGGTTCCCGCGCTTCTGGTCACCGGAGACACCGCGCCGGACCGGGTGAAGGAAGCGAACGCCAGCGGCTTCGCGCTGCTCTACAAGCCGGTGCAGCCGGCGCGGCTCCGTCAGCTCGTGCACGACCTCACCGCGCGCACGCGGCAGCCGGCGATCAGCCCAGGTTGAGCTTGCGCGCGGCGATCAGGGCCTGCGCACGGTTGGTCACCTGCAACACGCGGAAGATCTCGGTGAGGTGCGACTTGACGGTCGCCTCGGTGATCTCCAGCGCCTGTGCGATGCGCTTGTTGGGATGACCCTCGGCCAGGAGGCGCAGGATGTCGCGCTGCCGTTCGGTGAGCGTGCCGGCAGCCCGGGCGGGACGGGCAATCGCCGGCGCGGCGGACGGCGCGAGCGCCTGCGGCGGAATGTACACGCCGCCGGACAGCACCAGCCGGATCGCGGCGAGGATCACGTCGCGCGACGAGGACTTCGGGATGTAGCCCACCGCCCCACGGTCCATCGCGAGGAGGATGTCGTCGCGCTGCTCGGAGGCGGAGAGGATCACGACCGGCAGCCCGCGGGACTGCGCTCGCGCCGCGGCCAGCACCTCGTCGCCCCTCATGTCGGGCAGCTCCAGGTCGAGCAGGATCAGATCGATCGGCCGGTCACCGCCGAGCAGCGCAAGGGCCTCGCAGCCCGAGGCGGCCTCCAGGACCTCCACTTCCGGCGCGGCATCGAGCGCCATGGACCGCACGGCGCTCCGGAACAGCGGGTGATCGTCGACGACGAGAATGCGCAGCATGTTTCGGGTTGGCATGGGAAACGCTCCCACGCCGGCGCCGCGGATGGTATCAGCTTGCGCGGCGCGCGCCGTGGCGGATGGCATACTCCCGCCGATGTTCGCGCTCGCCGTCCGGTCGTTGCTCGCCGTGCTCGCGCTCGCCGCGGCCGGCGTGCACGCGGAGACGCTGCCCGCCCCCGTCGCCCAGAGCCTCGCGCGCGCCGGCATCCCCCCGCACGCCGCGGCGCTGTGGGTGCAGGAGGTGGATGCGCCGCGCCCGGCCGCCGCGTTCAACGCAACGCAGCCGATGAACCCCGCCTCGCTGATGAAGCTCGTCACCACCTTCACGGCGCTCGAGCTGCTCGGTCCGAGCTACACCTGGCGCACCGAGGCACATCTCGCCGGCGCGCTCGCCGATGGCGTGCTGGACGGCGATCTCGTGCTGAAGGGCCACGGCGACCCCAAGCTCACGATGGAGGGGTTCTGGCTCTTCCTGCAGGGGCTGCGCGCGCGCGGCCTGCGCGAGATCCGGGGCGATCTCGTGCTCGATCGCGGCTGGTTCGAGGTCGGCAGCGTCGATCCCGCGCGGTTCGACGGCGAGCCGCTGCGGGCCTACAACGTCGCGCCCGACGCGCTGCTCGTGAACTTCAAGACCGTGCGCTTCCTCTTCGTCCCCGACGGCGTCGGGCGCGCCGTGCGAGTGGTCCCCGAGCCGGCGCTCGCCAACCTGGACCTGTCCGCCACGGTGCGCGGCGTGGAGGGCGCCTGCGGGGACTGGCGCTCGGGACTCAAGCTCGAGGTGCGCCCGGTGAACGGGCGCACGCTGGTCGAGTTCGTCGGAGCGATGAGCGCCGCGTGCGGCGAGCGCTACTGGAACCTCGCGCTCCTCGATCATCGCGAATACCTCGCGGGCCTCTTCCGCGCCACGTGGGAGAGCCTCGGGGGCGCGTGGCGCGGCAACGTGCGGGACGGCCTTGCGCCGGCAGGGTCGCGGCCGTTCGCCATGGCGGAGTCGCTCACGCTCGCCGAGGTCGTGCGCGACGTGAACAAGTTCAGCAACAACGTGATGGCGCGCCAGCTCTTCCTCACGCTGTCCGCGGAGACCATGAAGCTGCCCGGACGCGCGGACCGGTCCGCACGCGCGGTACAGAGCCACCTCGCGAGCCGCGGCCTCGAAGTGCCCGAGCTGGTGATGGAGAACGGCTCGGGTCTCTCGCGCCAGGAGCGCATCAGCGCGGCCAGCCTCGGCCGCGTCCTGCTGGCTGCGTGGCGCAGCCCGGTCATGCCCGAGTTCATCGCCTCCATGCCCGTGGTCGGCAACGACGGCACCATGCGGCGCCGGCTGCGCGACGCGTCGGCCGCCGGTCAGGGCCACATCAAGACCGGATCGCTCGCCGGCGTGGCGAGCATCGCGGGGTTCGTGCTCGATCGTGCGGGACGCCGGGTTGCGGTGGTGTTCATCGTGAACCATCCCAACGCGCATGCGACCGCCGCCGCACAGGACGCCGTGCTGCGCTGGATCCACGACGGACGGCCCTGAGCCGCGTTCGCCGCGCCGACATGGTGCGCCGGCCCGCAGTGCGCACCGCACTCGTGCAGGCGCGCGCCGCCGATATGACGGAGTCATGACACCGCTTGCCATGGGGCGAGAACGCCGCTAGTCTGCGGGGGCATTCCAGGCAATGACGCTGTCATCGGCCGCACTCGATGCGGCCGATTCCAACAACAACCACAACACAAAGGCGGAGACGGCCCTGCGCTGCGCGCGCGGCCGGTCACATCCGCAATGGAGCATCGCCATGTCCAGCCTGATCCGCACCGTCCTGCTCGTGCTGCTCGCCGCCGTCCCGCCCGCTCACGCCGCAACGGTCGGCGCCATCCAGACGAACTACAGCGCAAACCTCAGCGCCGAACCGTTCTCGAAGACGACGACCGTGCCCGGGATCGGGGACCCCGGGCTGGCGTTCCTCGATCGGCTCGCCTTCACCCTGGACGCGCCGGGGGAGGTGACGCTCGAGGCCGAGGCCGTCAACGTGCAGGCGCTCGCGCTGCTGCTGCCCGCGGGGCTCGCGTTCATCCTCGAGGACGCGGATCGGCTCGTCGGCCGCGGGTTCCTGAACGCCGGCAGCCATGTCGCCGAGCTCTCCGGGGAAGTGATCGGGCGGACGGACGGGACGTACACGTTCTCCGCACTGGTCGCGGCGATTCCCGAGCCGCACACCTGGATGCTGATGCTCGCGGGCCTGGTCGCCTTCGGTGCGGTGGTGGTCCGGCGCCGCTGACGCTTCAGCGGGTGCGCCGCCCGGCCAGCCAGCGGCGCGCGGCGATAAGCGCTGCAACCGCGCAGAGCGCGGCGCCGACGTCCGTGACGAGATCCGGCACGTCGGCATGGCGGCCCGGCAGCTGCGTCTGCGCGAGTTCGTCCGCCACGCCGACCGCGATCACCGCGATCGCGGCCAGCGCCGGATGGCGCAGGTCGGTGGCGACCATCGCGAAGGCCGCGAGCAGCGCGAAATACGCGAAGTGCGCCGCCTTGTCCCAGCCGTCGTCGAACAGGCCGGCCGCCTGGGGCTGTGCGCCGCCGACGAACAGCACGGCCACCATGAGCATGAACGCCGCGCCGGCGCCCACCCGCAGGATGCCGGGGATCCCCATCAGCAGGCACGCCCCTGCGACGGGGCACACCCCCTCGCGCTCCCCAGGATCGGCGCGTGCGACATGCGGCTGCCCTAGTAGGCGTTCTTGTCGCCCGCGACCACCACCAGCGCGGTGCGCACGATGATCTGCAGGTCGAGGCGCAGCGACCAGTTGCGCAGGTAGGCGAGGTCGTACTCGATGCGCGCCTGCATCTTCTCCAGCGTGTCCGTCTCCCCGCGGGCGCCGGACACCTGAGCGAGACCGGTGATGCCCGGCTTCACCTTGTGGCGGACCATGTAGCCCTTGATGAGCTTGCGGTAGGTCTCGTTGTGCGAGATGGCGTGCGGTCTCGGGCCGACGATGCTCATGCGTCCCTGCAGCACGTTCAAGAACTGCGGCAGCTCGTCGAGCGAGGTGCGGCGGAGGAAAGCGCCGAACGGCGTGACGCGCGGATCGTCCTTGCGCGCCTGAGGCACGTGGCCACCGTCCTCCATCACCCGCATGCTGCGGAACTTGTACACCACGATCTCCTGCCCGTCGAGGCCGTAGCGGCGCTGCCTGAAGATCACGGGCCCGGGCGAGGAGAGCTTGACCCCGACGGCGATGGCGAGCAGCAGCGGCGAGATCGCGAGCAGGATCAGTGCGGACAGGATGATGTCCTCCAGCCGCTTCACCATGCCGTTGACGCCGTAGAACGGGCTTTCGCAGACCGCGACCACCGGGATGCCGCTCACGTCGTCCATGCGCGCCTGGATGAGGTCGTACAGGAAGATGTCGGGCACGAAGTAGATCGACGCGGTGGTGTCGCGCAACTCGTCGAGCAGCTTCAGGATGCGCGGCTGCGAGGCCATGGGCAGCGCGATGTAGATCGCGTCCACGCGGTTTCCCTTCACGAAGCCGGGCAGGTCCGCGAGCCGTCCCTTGATGCCCGCGTCCGGAATTTCGCCGAGGCGGTGCGCCACGCGGTCGTCGAAGAAGCCGATCACCTTGACGCCGAGCAGGTCGCGGGCGGCGAACTCGGCGGCGAGCTTGCGCCCGGGCTCCGTAACGCCGACGATCACGGCCCGCCGGAAGCCCTCGGCCGCGAGCACCCGCTGGATGAAGAACGGCACCAGCCGATGCGCGGCGTACTGCGCGACCGGCACTGCGACCACCCAGGACTGGATGATGCGCGGGTCGTAGACGGCCAGGTACTTCGTGGCGTAGCCGAAGAACAGCAGGATGAGCACGATCAGGCCCCACGACAGCAGGATGTCCTTCGCGAGGCCCTTCGCGTTCGGCTGGATGGGGAGGTTGCCGGGGAAGGTGAGCGAGAACGCGATCAGCGCGAGCACCAGTTCCGGCCCGTCGAAGTCCTCGCCGAAGAAGAGCGTGATGGCCACCAGCAGCAGCACGGCGAGCAGCGGGTCCAGCGTCATGCGCACGAACGAGAGCAGCGAGAGCTGCCCGCGCATCAGCGACTGCTGGCTGCCGACGTTGGTGATCATTGCTGCCCTGGCGGACGAGGAAACGACTGGCGGTGATGCGCGACGTACCGAGTCTAGCACTCGCGCGCGGCGGTTTTCCGCGTCGCGGCATGCTCTTGGGGAGAGATTTCACACCTGTGAAATCGCGTTGCGTGCAACATTGCGCGCCGACACGTCGCGCGGCGGATGGCAGAATCGCGTCCGTCCGGTCGAGCCCGCCATGCGCCTGAGCCTCTCTCCCGCCCTCGCCCGCATCCTCCCGTTCGCGGCCTACCTCGGCTTCATCGTCGTCGAGTCGCTGCTGCCTGAGGAGGCGGTGGCGGCCGGTCCGCTCGGCGGCAAGTGGCTCTATGCCCTGCAGGTGCTCGTCGCGGGCGGCCTGATCGCGTGGTTGTGGCCGCGTTTCGACGAGCTCCGCACCGGGCCCGGGCGCGCGGTGAACTGGCTGATGGCCGTCGCGGTCGGGCTGCTGGTCTGCGTCCTGTGGATCAACCTCGACCTCCCCTGGGCGCGGATCGGGGAATCCCGGGGGCTCGGCGACGCGGCGGCGCCCACCGCGCTGCTGATCGGGCTGCGCGTCCTCGGCGCGGTGCTCGTGGTGCCGCTGATGGAGGAGCTGTTCTGGCGCTCGTTCATCATGCGCTGGATCGACAACCCGAGGTTCCTCGAGGTCGATCCGCGCGGCGTCTCGTGGAAGGCGATCGCCGTCTCGGCGGCCTTGTTCGGTGCGGAGCATCACCTCTGGTTCGCCGGCATCGTGGCGGGACTGGCGTATGCCTTGCTTTACCGGAGGACAGGCAACCTCTGGACCGTCATCGCGGCCCATGCGGTGACCAACGCCGCGCTGGAGGCGTGGGTCTGGCGCACCGGCAGCTTCCAGTTCATCTAGGCATCCAACTCATGGCACGCGTCCTGGTCGTCGGCGGCGGCGGCTACATCGGCAGTCACATGGTCAAGATGCTCGCGCGTCGGGGACACGACGTGGCGACGCTCGACAATTTCTCCACCGGCTACCGCGACGCGGTCGTCGCCGGCCGCCTCATCGAAGGCGATCTCGCCGACCGCGACGGACTGGACCGGACGCTGCGCGAGGGCGCGTTCGACGCGGTGATGCACTTCGCGTCGTACATCCAGGTCGGCGAGTCGGTGCGCGAGCCGGGCAAGTACTACCGCAACAACGTCTTCCACACCCTCAACCTGCTCGACGCGATGGTCGCGCACGGGGTGGGGCAGTTCATCTTCTCGTCGACGGCCGCCGTCTTCGGCGAGCCGCAGTACGTCCCGATCGACGAGGCGCATCCGCGCGCGCCGATCAATCCCTACGGCGCGTCGAAGCTCATGGTGGAGCGCATCCTCGCGGACTACGACGTCGCGTACGGCCTGCGCTCCGTGTCGCTGCGCTACTTCAACGCGGCGGGTGCCGACCCGGAAGGGGAACTCGGCGAGCGCCACGACCCCGAGACCCACCTGATTCCGCTCGTGCTGCAAGCCGCGGCCGGGAGGCGACCGGCCATCCAGGTGTTCGGCACCGACTACGACACGCCCGACGGCACCTGCATCCGCGACTACATCCACATCGAGGATCTCTGCGCCGCACACCTCCTGGCGCTGGAGAAGCTCGCGGCCGGCGTACCGAGCGCAGCCTACAACCTCGGCAACGGCACCGGGTTCTCGGTGCGCGAGGTGATCACCACCGCCGAGCGCGTGACCGGCCGGGCGATCCCGGTGGACGTCGCGCCGCGGCGTGCCGGCGACCCCGCGCGCCTGGTCGCCGACTCGCGCGCCGCACGCGCGGCGCTCGGCTGGGTGCCCGCGCATCCGGACCTCGACAGCATCGTCGCGCACGCGTGGGCATGGGAAAGCCGCCCCCTGAGCCGGTGACGCCGCGCCTCGCGCCGCAGGAGTTCGCGCGCGTGGTGCGGCTCACGCCGCTGGTGTCGATCGACTTCGTGGTGCGCAACGTCGCGGGGGAGGTGCTCGTCGGCTGGCGGCGCAACCGGCCCGCGCAGGACTGCTGGTTCGTGCCGGGCGGCCGGATCGGCAAGAACGAGCGCATCGGGGCCGCCTTCGAGCGCCTGGCTCAGGCCGAGCTCGGTGCGGCGTTCAGGATCGCCGACGCGCGCTTCCTCGGCGTGTACGAGCACCTGTACGACGACAACTTCGCCGGCGCGCCCGGCTTCGGCACGCACTACATCGTGCTCGCCTACGCGCTCGACGCAGCCGCGCCCCTCGCGCTCCCCGACGCACAGCACGCGCGCTACCGCTGGATGAGCGACGCGGCGCTCCGCACCGACCCGGACGTGCATCCGAACACGCGCGCTTACGCGCGCTCGAGCGCGTAGGCCGATCCGGCGCGACCGCGCGCCGCGCCGAGCACCCGGCCATAGAATGCGGCCATGCGCTCGGCCGTCGCCCGGGCGCCCCACTGCGCCGCGTAGCGCGGCGCCGCAGCGGCGAGCGCCTCGCGCTCCGCCCGATCGTGGATCAGCCGCACCGCAATCGACGCGAAGGCTGCCGCATCGGGCGGTGCCACTCGCGCGCCCTCGCCCTCGCGCAGCACGTCGCGTGTGCCCATTTCCGCGATCGCGACCACCGGCGTGCCGGCAGCCATGGATTCGAGCAGCACCAGTCCCTGCGTCTCGGTGCGCGACGCGAAGACGAACAGATCGGCGGCGCGGTAGCAGTCGAGCAACGTCGTCGCGCGGTCGAGGTAGCCGACGAACGCGACGTTTCCCTCCAGGGCCAGGCGCGCGACGTGCTGCCGCAGGCCCGCCTCCGCGGGTCCCTCGCCGCAGATCACCAGCAGCGCGTCCGGCACGCGCTTGCGCACCTCGCCCAGCACGTCGACCAGAAAGCCGATGTTCTTCTCGTGCGCGACGCGCCCGACGTACAGCAGCATCGGACGGTCGGCGCGGATGCCGTGCCGCGCGCGGAATGCCGCCCCGTCGCCGCGCGCGAAATCGGCGAGCGGAATGCCGGTGGGAATGATCTCCATCGGCGCGGTGACGCCGTACGCGGCGAGCGCGGCCCGCATGGGCGCCGACGGCACCACGACAGCATCGAGTGCATTGCACTGTCCCCGCGAGAAGCGGCGCGCGAGCGCTCGCGTCAGGAGGCGCGGGGCGAGCGGCACGTAGTGATGGAGATACTCTTCGAACAGGGTGTGATAGGTGGCGACCGCCGGGACGCCGCGGGCGCGCGCAAGCCTCAGCCCGGCATAGTGCGCGAGGAACGGCGTCTGGATGTGCACGAGGTCGAACGGCTCGCGCGCCAGCGTGCGCGGCAGCGCGCGCAGGTCGGCCCAGCGCATCGCGCGGTCCTCCGGGTCGAGCGGCACGGCGCGTGCCGGGATGCGCAGCACGCCGGCCTCGTCGGGCGCGCCGGGGTACGCGGGGCACACCAGCACCGACGGATGGCCGAGCGCGTCGAGCTCGGCGCGGAACGTGCGGATGGACGTCGAGACCCCGTTCACCCGGGGGAAGTAGACGTCCGAGACGTGGAGGATGCGCACGGGCGCACAGCATCCCGCGGCATCATGACGCCCGCGTGACAGGCGTCGGAAAGAAAAGGGCCCGCCGAGGCGGGCCCTTTCGGAACGGCGGGGGCGTTGCTCAGACGTTCGTGCGGCGGCGGACCATGAAGCCGAGCATGGCGAGGCCGGCGAGCATCAGGGCGTAGGTGCCGGGCTCGGGGACTTCGGAGATGCTGTAGATGTTGTAGTCGGAGTCATTCGTGCAGTCCCCGTTGGCCCCGCCGGCAGCACAGGTGCCGGGCAGCGCGGTGAAGGACAAGGAGCGAACCGCCGTCGTGCCGAACGGGTTCGCAATGCTCCAGACTGCGCCTCCGCTTGTCGTTGCGGGGCTGAGGACCGAGACGAGCACTCCGCCGCCGTCGCCATTCTCGTCCCAGTACGCGGTCAAGCCGGACGCGTTCGTGTAGGTGGCCGTCAGCACCCCGAAGACCGTCCCATTTGCTGCGGTCTTCCCTTCAATCCGCGCCTTCTCCTGCTTGTCGTCGAACTCGCTGCCGTCGAAGAGAAAGGCGATGCCGATGGAGCCGAGCGTCAGGGCCCGCGCGACATTGGTGCCGGCATTGAAGAAGTCGACGTTGATTCTCTCGGAGTTGCCGCTGTTGTTGATGTCGAGTTCGTCGCCGGTACGGCCGCCTTCGACGCCCACAGCCTTGAACCCGGCGATGGTCTTCTGCTTGAAGCTTCCTGGGGTGGCATCCGACTTGAACGCCGTGAACACCGCGTCCACGCCGCCGTTGGTCAGCGTCTTCGCCCCGGCGCCCTCCGGGACCGCCGCACCCAGGAAGGTAGCGGCGCCGGCGGGCGAGGCCAACAACGCGGCAGCAGCGATGGCCGCGGACAACATCGTACGAATCGGTTTCATTTGCGCTCCTCGAGACTGCATTGGTGAACGTGGTCCGCGTCGTTCCTTGTGGGACCGGCTGCGAGCCAATCCGCTCGCCCGTCCGGGACGAGGAGATTCTCCGATGCACACGCCTGGAGGACTGCAAAACAACGTCAAACCGACGTAAAAGATTGTGAACGGCTCGCGCATCCGGAATGCGCGATCGCGGTCCGCCAATGCTTACTTGAGCCGCAGCTCTTCGTAGACGCGCAGGACGCGCGGTACGTACGCGAGGGTCTCGGCGTAGGGGGGAACGCGGCGGCCGTGGCGGATGACGGCGTTCTCGCCGGCGTTGTAGGCGGCGATGGCGAGGCGCAGGTCGCCCTCGAACAGGGTGATCAGCTCGGAGAGGTAGCGGACCCCGGTGCGGATGTTCTTGTCCGGCACCTTCAGGTCCTTCTCCTTGAGCCCGAAGCGCCGGCCGGTGTCCGGCATGATCTGCATCAGCCCGACCGCCCCCTTCCCGCTCACCGCGTTCGGGTTGTAGTTGGACTCGGCGCGCATGACGGCGTAGACCAGGGCGGGATCCACCTTGTGCTCGCGGGCCGCCTCGATCACCTCGTCCTTGTACGGCTTGGCGTCCAGCGCCGGGTTGCTGAGCAGATCCTTTTCCGCTTCCGGCGCCATCCGCGCCAGCGGCGCGCGCAGCCGGAAGTCGCCCGGGTTGCGCGAAGGCGGCAGGGCTGCCGTCTCCTTCAGCATGTAGTCGTCCGGAGCGCGCAGGAACAGCTGGTAGCGCGTGTCGCCGGGCGGCGGCGAAGGCGTCACGTGCACCCGGCCGTTCTCGTCGACGAAGCCGTACAGGTCGCCCGCCTGCGCCACGCCGACCGCGAGCGCGGCTGCGACGAGCGAGTGAACGAGGTGGCGGAGCGGCTTCATCAGATGGAACGGTGTCGGACGGTGGATAGGTGCGGCCATCATAGGCGCGCACGCCGCAGGGTCAAGACGCACCTCGTCAAATTGCGTGAAATCCATTTGGTTCAACGACTTGCCTTCCGACAATTCGACGATCGCGACGACTTTCCGCCGCCCCCGGCACGGGCGTTGCAGGGCTGCGCGGCATGCGTGCCCCCGACATCCGCCCGGCGACGGGCGGCGAGGGGTCGTCGTCCGGCCGCTTCGCCGCCCGCGTGCTCATCGCGCTCGCGATAGCGGCCGGGTTCGTACTGCTCTGGCGCATCACGCCGGTGGTGATGCTGCTCTTCGGCGGCGTCCTGCTCGCCACGCTGCTCTCGAGCGGCGCCGACGCCATCGCGGCGCACACCCGGCTGCCGCGTCAGTTGGCGCTCGTGCTCGTCGCCGCGGCGGTGCTCGCGCTCTTCGCCGGCGCGCTCGCCCTCGTCGGCGGCCGCATCGCGGGCCAGCTCGGCGAGCTGTACGGACAGCTTCCCGACGCCCTGGACCAGCTGCGCGCCTGGCTGGTGAGGAGCACGGGGGACGTGACGGCCGTCCGCGAGGCGATGCAGTTCGACATGAAGGAGACCGCCGCGCGCTTCGCGAGCGTCGCCGCAGGCACGGCGAACGCGGTCGCGCACCTCGTGCTGGTGGTCTTCCTCGGGCTGTATCTCGCCATGGACCCCGGGCTGTACATCCGCGGCACGCTGGCCCTCGTCCCGCACGCCGAGCGCGAAGCGGCGCGCGAGGCCCTGTCCGCCGCCGGCGCCGCGCTGCGCCGCTGGCTCGTCGGGCAGCTCGTCGCCATGTGCGCGGTCGGTGCATTCACCTTCGCCGGCCTGTGGGCGCTCGACATCCCGTATGCGATGTCGCTCGCGTTCGTCGCCTTCGTGCTCGAGTTCGTGCCCTTCATCGGTCCGATCCTCGCCGCAGTGCCGGCGCTGCTGATCGCGTTCACCATCGGCCCGAGTACGGCGCTCGCCGTCGCGCTGCTCTATCTCGTCATCCAGCAGGTCGAGGGCAACGTGGTGATGCCGCTGGTGCAGCGCTGGGCGGTATCGCTGCCGCCCGCGCTCGGCGTCATCGCCGTCGTCGTGTTCGGCCTGCTCTTCGGCATCCCGGGCGTGCTGTTCGCGACGCCGCTCATGGTCGTCGCGGTCGTGCTGGTGCGCAAGCTCTACGTCGAGCGCGCGCTCGGCGACCCGAAGGTGCGCGTCCTGCCGGGCGCGCCCGAGTGACCCGTCCTCAGACGTACATCGGCCGCTTGTCGCGCAAGCGGATCCAGCCGCGCGCCACCCGGTAGATCAGCCAAGCGCTGAGCACCAGGAACATCACCATCGCGACCGGTACGCCGATGATGGTGACGAACAGGATCGCGGCCACGACGGTCCACAGCATCGCGTACCAGAACGTGCGGATCTGCCAGCGGAAGTGCGACTCCGCCCACGTGCCGCGGGCGTCGCCGCGCTTCACGTAGTTGATGATGACCGCGATGATCGACGGAATGCTGAACAGGAAGCTGCCGATCACGGTGGCGGCGCCGGCGAGCGCGATCACGATCGACACCGTGTGCAGCGCGTACACGATGTTCGCGGTGGTCACCACGCCGGGGGGCGGCGCGACGCTCGCGTCGGCCAGCGCGGCTTCCGGGGTGCGGTACGGGTTGTCTGCCATGCGCGTCTCCTCGGGCGCGGCGCCGGGCGCCGCCTACAGCCGTCGATATGGGGGTCATGTCCCCGCTGCACAAGGGGACATGCTACACGCGTGCGCTAGAGGCCGAGCTCGCCCCACATCGCATCGACGCGCCGCTTGACCGCGTCATCCATCGCGATCGGACGGCCCCACTCGCGCGTCGTCTCCCCGGGCCACTTGTTGGTCGCGTCGATGCCCATCTTGGAGCCGAGGCCCGACACCGGGCTGGCGAAGTCGAGATAGTCGATGGGCGTGTTGTCCACCAGCACCGTGTCGCGGGTCGCATCGACGCGCGTGGTCAGCGCCCAGATCACTTCCTTCCAGTCGCGCACGTTCACGTCGTCGTCCACGACGATGATGAGCTTGGTGTACATGAACTGGCGCAGGAAGCTCCAGATGCCGAACATCACGCGCTTGGCGTGCCCCGGGTACTGCTTCTTCATGCTCACCGCCGCCAGGCGATACGAGCAGCCCTCGGGCGGCAGGTAGAAGTCGACGATCTCCGGGAACTGCTTCTGCAGGATCGGCACGAACACTTCATTGAGCGCGACGCCCAGCACCGCGGGCTCGTCGGGCGGCTTGCCGGTGTAGGTGGAGTGGTAGATCGGGTCGCGGCGCATGGTGATGCGCTCGACGGTGAACACGGGAAAGCGGTCCTGCTCGTTGTAGTAGCCGGTATGGTCGCCGAACGGCCCTTCGAGCGCGGTCTCGCCGGGGTGTATGACCCCCTCGAGCACGATCTCCGCCGACGCGGGCACCTGCAGGTCGTTGCCGCGGCACTTCACCAGCTCCGTGCGCGAGCCGCGGAGCAGCCCGGCGAACTGGTATTCGGAGAGCGTGTCCGGCACCGGCGTCACCGCGCCGAGAATGGTCGCCGGGTCCGCGCCGAGCGCGACGGCGATCGGGAAGGGCTCGCCCGGCTTCGCCTCGCAGTGCTCGCGATAGTCCAGCGCGCCGCCGCGATGCGCGAGCCAGCGCATGATGACCTTGTTCGGGCCGATCACCTGCTGGCGGTAGATGCCGAGGTTCTGGCGCTTCTTGTGCGGCCCGCGCGTGACGACGAGGCCCCACGTGATGAGCGGCCCCGCGTCGCCCGGCCAGCAGGTCTGCACCGGGATGCGCCCGAGGTCCGCATCCCGGCCCTCCCACACCACCTCCTGGCAGGGCGCGGACGAGAGCTCCTTAGGCGCCATGTGCATCACCTGCTTGCCGATCGGGATCCAGCGCTCCATCACGTCGCGAAAGCCCTTGGGCGGCTCGGGCTCCTTGAGGAACGCGAGGAGCTTGCCGATGTCGCGCAGCGCCTCCACCGAGTCGGCGCCCATGCCGAGCGCGACCCGCTTCGGCGTACCGAAGAGATTGCCGAGCACCGGCATAGCATGGCCCTTGGGCCGCTCGAAGAGGATCGCCGGACCGCCCGCCTTGAGCACGCGGTCGCAGATCTCCGTCATCTCGAGCTTCGGATCGACCTCCGCGCGGACGCGCTTCAGCTCGCCGATGCGCTCGAGCTGGTCGATGAAGTCGCGGAGGTCTCGGTAGTTCATTGCGGCGGCGGGGCGGCGAAAGGCCGTGATTGTACGGCCCCCGCCGCCCGCCCCTCAGAGCAGGTCGGGGATCTTCTGCTCCGCCGCCTCGTTCACCCGCCGGAACCACAGCATCAGCGCGCTCGCGGTCATCACGATGAACAGCGAATAGAGCGCCGGGATGAACACCACCTCCTGCTGCAGGTCGCCCGAAAAGGACAGCAGCACGATGCCGATGGCGAGCGGCCCGTTCTGGATGCCGGTCTCCAGCGAGACCGTGCGCGCATTGCGGGGATGCAGCCGCAGCACCTTGGCGAAGCCGTAGCCGAGCGCGAAGCCCACCACGCCGAGCCCGATGGAGCCGGCGAAGAGCTGCCAGGGCGAGGCGGCGAGCAGGTGCCAGTTCCGCGGCACCCAGGTCACCAGTAGAAACACGATGAAGAGGATGCCGAGCGCGCCGCCGGCGAGCTCGATCAGCGCACCGACGTTGGCGCTCCGCTTGCGGACCGCCATGCCGATCGCCACCGGCACCAGCAGCAGCGCCAGGCTCACGATGATGTTCTGCTGCGGGATCCGGAGGTCGCTGTCGGCGAGCAGCACGCCGCCGTAGATCGCCAGGGCGAGCGGCGCCATGAGGATGGCGAAGACGGTCGAGTTCACCGTCATCAGCATCGACAGCGCGAGGTTGCCCTTCGAGAAGTACGTGAACAGGTTGGACGTCGTGCCGCCGGGCATCGCCCCCATGATGAGCAGGCCGATGGCGTGCGCCGGCGACAGCGCGAGCGCCTTCGCCAGGACGAAGGCGAGCAGCGGCATGATGCCGAACTGGGCGACGAAGCCGATGACGAGCCCCCACGGCCGCTTGAGCGCGATGATGAAGTCCTTGAGCGTCAGCGACGCGCCCATGCCGAGCATGATGAAGAACAGCAGCCCCAGCAGGAGAAGCTGCTCGAACTTGCCGATCATGGCCTAGGCCCCCGCCGTCGCGCGGGGGGACGCCTGCTTCCGCGCCTCGGCCTCGAGCCTGCGCAGGTCCTTGCGCAGGATCTTGCCCACCGGGCTCTTCGGCAGCTCTTCGCGGAACTCGATGAACTTCGGCACCTTGTAGCCGGTCAGGTGCGCCCGGCAATGCGCGCGCACGGCATCGGCCGTGAGCGCCGGGTCCTTGCGCACGACGAAGGCCTTCGCCGCCTCGCCGCGCTCGCCGTCGGGCACGCCGATCACCGCCACTTCTTGGACGCCCGGGAGCTTCGCGATGCAATCCTCCAGTTCGTTCGGATACACGTTGAAGCCCGAGGCGAGGATCATGTCCTTCTTGCGGTCCACGATCCGGAAGTAGCCCTCGGCGTCCATGACGCCGATGTCGCCGGTGAGGAGCCAGCCGTCGCGCAGCGACTGCGCCGTCTCCTCCGGCCTGTTCCAGTACCCCTTCATCACCTGCGGGCCGCGGGCTGCCAGCTCGCCGGGCGTGCCGGCCGGCACCTCGTTCCCCGCCTCGTCCACGCAGCGCAGGTCGGTGGACGGCATCGGGATGCCGATCGACTCCGCCTTGGCGCGGTCGAACGGATTGAAGGTGAGCACGGGCGAGGACTCGGTGAGCCCGTAGCCCTCGACCACCGGCGACCCCACGAGCCTCTCCCAGCGCTCGGCCACCGACCGGTGCAGCGCCATGCCGCCCGCGACCGCCGCCTTGAGGTGCCGCGGCGGGTATTCCTGGAACCAGTGCTCGTTGCACAGCCCGTTGAAGAGCGTGTTCACGCCCGTCATCCAGGTGATCCGGTAGTTCTCGAACGCGCGCTTCAGGTTCGAGAGCGGGCGCGGCGAGGGAATCAGCACGTTGTGCGCGCCCGCCGTGTGGAAGCACAGCAGGTTCGCGGTGAAGGCGAGGATGTGATAGAGCGGCAGCGCGGTGAGCACCACTTCGCTGCCGCGCTCGATGCGCTCCTGCGAGAACTCGAACACCTGTGCCACGTTCGACATGAGGTTCGCGTGCGTGAGCATCGCGCCCTTGGCGACGCCGGTGGTGCCCCCCGTGTACTGCAGCGCGGCGATGTCGTCCGGGCCGATGCCGTCGGTGTACTGGCGCACGTCGCGCGAGGGCCGCGCCTCGAGCGCCTCGCGCCCCTCGCGCAGCGCGTCCGCGAACAGCGTGTGCGGCACTTCCACGTCCGGCAGCTGGCGATTCCAGTGCTTCTGGATGAGCCGCACCACGCTGCCCACCGCACCGGGGAAGAACTCGGTGAGCTGCACCACGACGACCTGCTCGATCCCGACCGCGGCCGTCACCGCGGGGAGCTTGTCGGCGAACATGTCGACGATCACCAGCACGCGGATGCCGGCGTCGCGGAACTGCTTGGTCATCTCCTCCGCGGTGTAGAGCGGGTTCGTGTTGACGAGCACGGCGCCCGCCTTCAGCACTCCGAACGCGGCCACGGGAAACGCGAGGCAGTTGGGCATCTGCACCGCGACGCGGTCCCCCGCCTGCAGGCCGGCGCACTCCCGCAGCCACGCGGCGAAGGCGTCGCTCGCGGCCCCCAGGGCCTCGAACGTGAGCGACCCGTTCATGCCGTTGGGCAGGCAGCAGGTGAATGCCGTCCGCGGACCGTACTCGCCCCGCGGCGCCTCGATCAGGGCGGCGAGATTACGTTTCGTAAGGAGATCGATTGCGGAACGCGTGCCGCGGGGATAATGCGCCTGCCACGGTGCAGACGTGGTCATGGGTGCGCCTCCTTCTGGTCTTTCTTCTGCGTCCGGGGGTCGTTCTTCCGCTGCGCCGGCATAGGACACGCGGCGCGCACCGAAGTTCGTCCGTTCGGATCAGTGGAGGCGTCGCGCCGCCGCCATGCGGCGCGGTCGGATCAGGCGCGCGTTCCGGCGGGCGCCGGGAGGTGGCGGCCGACTTCCTTCACGAACTCCTCGATCGCCGGGCTGCGGCCGACGCGCACGAGCTCGAGCTCCCCGCCGCCCGCATGCACCGTCACCACCGTCCGGCCGAGCACGCCGCGAACGAGGTGGATGAGGCCGAGGGTGAGCAGGAGCGCCGCGAGCCACGGGATCACCCGCGTGGCCGCGGCCAGGGTCAGCGCCCCGCGCGCGAGCGTCGGGGCGAGGCCGCCCTCGCCGCCCGGCTGCGAGGCCTCCTGGCGGACGCTCGCCTCCAGGCTGGCGGCCTGCCCGAGGAGGAACGCGCGCGACGGCCCGGTGACGGCGAAGAGCAGCGCCGCGACCGCCGCGAGCACCAGGCCCGAGAGGATGGCGCGCGGCAGGCGCTCGAAGCGCACGCGCAGGCTGGCGATGTGCGCGAGCGCGGTGCTGCTCTCGCCGTCGCGGCCGGCGACGACCAGCCGGCGCTGCGTGAGCACCGCGGTCTCGCCGCGGGAGGTCACCTCGGCGAGCGTGCGCTCGCCCGCATCGAGCTGGGGATAGGGCGCCTTGAGCGAGACGGCCACGGGGGCAGGTGCTACAGCACGCCGCTCGCGCCGCCGTCGGCGGTCACGATGGCGCCGTTGACGTAGCTCGCGGCATCCGAGGCGAGGAACAGCACCACGTTCGCGATCTCCTCGGGCCGGGCATAGCGGCCCATCGGAATGCGCGCCTCGTTCGCCTTCTGCACCTCGGCCTCCGCGAGGCCCGCGAGCTTCGCCTCGGCCTCCAGCGCGCCCTTCACGCGGTCGGTCAGGGTGGAACCGGGATTCACCCCGTTGATGCGCACGCCCTTGCGGCCCCACGCCTTGGCGAGCCCCGTGGTCACCAGCATGAGCGCGGCATTGGCGGCGCCGCCGGGGAGATGGATCGGGTTGGCGACCTTGCCGCCCGTCCCGATGACGTTGACGATGACGCCGTGCCCGCGCGCCGCCATCCCCTTCACCACCGCGTCGATGGCGTGCACGTAGGTGAAGTACTTCGCGTCCATCGCCGCGCGCCAGGATTCGTTCGAGAGCTCGTCGGGGGTGGTGCGCTTCGCGGCGCCGGCGGAGTTGACGAGCACGTCCACGGGGCCGAGCTTGGCCTCCACTTCCGCCACCACGGCGCGCGCCGCGGCGGGCTGCACGAGATCGGCGGCGAGCGCGAGCACGTGGTCCTTGCCGAGCTCGCGTGCGGCGACCGTGAGGTTCACCTTGCTGCGCGAGACGATCGCCACCTTCGCACCCTGCCCGATGAAGGCGCGTGCGCAGGCGAGGCCGATGCCCTTGCTGCCGCCGGTGACGAGCACGACCTTGTCCTTCAGTTCCGGATGCATCCTGTGCCTGTCCTCGAGGGGTTCACGCCGCCGCGGACGCGCCGCGCAGCGCGTAGTCCAGGGCGATGCCGGCGAAGATCGCGCCGCCCACCCAGTTGTTGTGCAGGAACGCGCGGAAGCAGCCCTCGCGCGTGCGGCCGCGAATCAGGAACCAGTGCCAGACCATCATGCCGCCGGCCACCGCCAGGCCGGCGTGGTAGGCGAGGCCCATTCCGAGTCGGATGCCGAGCCAGGTGAGCACCGCGAGCATCGCCGCGTAGCAGAGCATCACCGCGGCGACGTCGGCGCGCCCGAACGTGATGGCCGAGGTGCGGATGCCGAGCTTCAGGTCGTCGTTGCGGTCCACCATGGCGTACTCGGTGTCGTAGGCGATCGCCCAGAGCACGTTCGCGCCGAGCAGCACCCAGCCCTCCAGCGGAATGCCCCCGGTCACCGCGGCGAAGCCCATCGGGATCCCGAACCCGAACGCGATGCCGAGGTACGCCTGCGGGATGGCGAGGAAGCGCTTGGTGAGCGGGTAGGTGGCGGCGAGGAACAGCGCGACGAACGACAACGCGATGGTGAGCCGGTTGAGAAAGAGCACCAGGGCGAACGCGACCAGGATCAGCACGCCGGCGAGCACCAGCGCCTCGCCGCGCGAGACGCGCCCGGCGGCCAGCGGCCGGTCGCGCGTGCGCTCGACGTAGGGGTCGAAGCGCATGTCGGCGAGATCGTTCAGCACGCAGCCGGCCGACCGCATGAGCAGCGTGCCGAGCGCGAAGATCCAGACCAGGCCCCAGGCCGGGCGCCCCTCCGCGGCGATCCAGAGCGCCCACAGGGTCGGCCAGAGCAGGAGCAGCGTGCCGATCGGCTTGTCCAGCCGCATCAGCCGCTCGTAGAGGGTGAGCCGTTCCTTGAGGGCGAGCGCGGTCACGGGGCGCGTGAAGGAGAGAAGCGACAAGGGGCGCCGCAGCGCCCCTCATGGAGTCACGGCGCCGCAGCGCTCCAATCGTACCCTAGGCGCCGGGTCCCGGCGTCAGATCCCGAGCCACTTGGTGAGCTCGGCCATCTGCGTCCCGTCGCCCGTGCGGAATCCGGCGAAGCCGATCTTCTTGAGGATCTCCTGGCCGTCCTTGCTGTTCTCGAGCGACAGGAACACCTGGCGAATCGTCTCGACCTCCTGCGGCGAGAGGTTCGGCGAGGCGATCACGTGCTTGATCGGCACCGCCTTCGACTCGAACAGGATCTTGCCGCCCTTCGACTGCCACTCCTTCACCACCCCGCCGGCCGCCGTGATGCCGACCTCGTAGAAGCCGTTCTCCATCATGAACGGAATGCCGTCCTGATAGCGCGTGGTGCCGAGACTCACCTTCTGCGGATCAGCGCCGAGGTCGCGAATGGTGGCGCGCACCATCCAGGCCGTGATCGAGTCGGGATCGGGCATGACCATCTTGGTCTTCAGCACGTCCTGCGGCTGCTTGAAGGGCGCGTCGGGCTTCATGAGGAAGCGCGCCTTGTAGTTGTCCCACCCCTTGGTGATCACCACGAGCTGGTACTTCTGGTCGCGGATCGCGCGCAGGCTGTGGTGCGCGGGGTGCACGTAGGCGAGGTCGAACGTCCGCTCCTCCAGGGCCTTGCGCAGCTTCGGGTAGTTGTCCTCGGGGACGATGCGCACAGGGCGCTTGAGCGCCTTCGAGAGCATCTCGCCGAGCTCCTTGTACCGCTCGCGGGTCTCGTGCGGCGTGATGCGGTAGGTGACGCCTTCGTTCACGCCGAAGACGAGCTCCTGGGCTGCCGCGGGCAGCGCGCAGGCAAGCGCGGCGGCGACGGCGAACGGACGCAGAAAGCGGTGCAGGATCATCGGCTTCTCGCCACCTCATAAGGGAACGCCGGAATTATAGGACGGCGTCATGCGCGTCCGGGGAAGCAATAAGTCCGCAGGCATGCGTGCTTTGCGCTCCCGCTGTGCAACCCGTCACGCTTTGGCGAGCTCGGCTCGTCCGCCCATCCAGCGTTCAAGGTGCCGCGCCGCGGCCTCCGGTGCTTCGGCGAGCAGCCGGTCCGCGGCGGCGCGCGCGGCTTCGAGCAGATCCGCATCGGCGACGAGGTCGGCGAAGCGCAGCAGCGGCGCACCGCTCTGCCGCGCGCCCAGGTACTCCCCGGGACCGCGCAGCACCAGGTCCTCGTGTGCAACGCGGAAGCCGTCCGTGTGCTCGAAGATGACCCGCAGCCGGGCGCGCGCGCTCTCCGACAGCGGCTGGGCGTAGAGCAGGATGCAGGCGCTTTCCGCCGCGCCGCGGCCCACCCGCCCGCGCAGCTGGTGCAGCTGCGCGAGACCGAAGCGCTCGGCGTGCTCGATCACCATCAGCGACGCGTTGGGGACGTCCACGCCGACCTCGATGACGGTGGTGGCGACGAGCACCTGCACCCGGTTCGCCGCGAACGCCTCCATCACGGCGGATTTCTCCGCGGGGGCCATGCGGCCGTGGACCAGGCCCACCCCGAGCCCGGGCAGCGCCGCGGCAAGGTTCGCGTGCGTGTCGATCGCGGTCTGCAGGTCGAGCGTCTCCGACTCCTCGACCAGCGGACACACCCAGTACGCCTGGCGGCCCGCCGCGCAGGCCTCGCGGACGCGCCGCACCACCTCGTCGCGACGCGCATCGGCCACCAGCTTGGTGACGATCGGCGTGCGCCCGGGCGGCAGCTCGTCGATCACCGAGACGTCGAGGTCGGCGTAATAGCTCATCGACAGCGTCCGCGGGATCGGCGTGGCGCTCATCATGAGCTGGTGCGCCTCCACCTCGGGCGCCTCGCCCGCGCCCTTGCCGCGCAGCGCGAGGCGCTGGCGCACGCCGAACCGGTGCTGCTCGTCGACGACGGCGAGCGCGAGGTCGGCGAAGCGCACCTCGCCCTGGAAGAGCGCGTGGGTGCCCACGGCGATCGACGTCTCGCCCGACGCGACCGCCTCGAGCGCGCGGCGCCGCTCGGACCGCTTCTGGCTGCCGGTGAGCCACGCGATGCGCACGCCGAGGGGCGCGAGCCACGACTCGAACTTGCGGTAGTGCTGCTCGGCGAGGATCTCGGTCGGCGCCATCACCGCGGCCTGCCGCCCGCTCTCCACCGCTCGCAGCGCGGCGAGGGCCGAGACGATGGTCTTGCCGCTGCCCACGTCGCCCTGCAGGAGCCGGTTCATGGGATGGGCGGAGGCGAGGTCGCGCTCGATCTCCTTCCAGGCGCGCGCCTGCGCCGCGGTCAGCTTGAATGGCAGCCCGGCGAGCAGCCGCCGGGTCAGCGCGCCGGGCTTGAGGAGCGGCGCGCGGTGCGTCTTGCGCTCGCGGTAGTGCGCGCGCATCGAGAGCTGCTGGCCGAGCAGCTCGTCGAACTTCATGCGCCGCCAGGCCGGGGTGGCGCGCGCCTCCAGCGCGGCGAAGTCCGCGTCGGGCGCGGGATGATGCAGCGCGCGCACCGCCTCGGCGAAGCCCGGCAGGCCGAGCGCGTCCAGCAGCGGCGCGGGCAGCGTCTCGGCGAGGTCGGCGCGCTCGAGCGCGCGCTCGACCAGGCGGCGCAGCGTCCACTGGGAGAGGCCCGCGGTGGTCGGATAGATCGGCGTGAGCGCCTCGGGCAGCGGCTCGCCCTCGCGCACGGCACGCACGCGCGGGTGCACCATCTCGCCGCCGAAGAAGCCCGGGCGCACCTCGCCGAACGCGCGCACCCGCGTGCCCGGCGCAAGCTGCTTCTGCTGGCTCGGATAGAAATTGAGGAAGCGCGCGACCACGAGCCCGCTGTCGTCGCGGATCCGCGCGACGAGCTGGCGCCGGGGCCGGAACATCACCTCGCAGGATTCGACCACGCCTTCGACCTGCACCGGCCGGCCGTCGCGCGCGGCGGCGATGGGCGTGAGCCGGGTCTCGTCCTCGTAGCGCAGCGGCAGGTGCAGGACGAGATCGAGGTCCGTCCGCAGCCCCAGCTTGGCGAGCTGCGCCTCGCGTGTCGGCGCCGCGGCTGCCCTGCGTCCTTCGGTGCTCGATGCCCCCATGGCACCGCGAATGATAAGCGGTGCCGCCCCCGCTACTCGGCGCGGCAGTCCGAGTGGGTCACCCGGATCTGGTCGGCGAGCGCCGCCTCGCGTCCGGTGGTGGCGAAGGCGGTGCGCCCGTCGCCGAAGCGCACGAACGCGTCGGTGGAGGCGCGCCGCTGCAGCGTCACCTGCCGGTCGGCGAACGTGAGCCGCACCGTCCGGGCCTCCGCGTCGAACTCGGCGAGGAAGCGCGTGCCGTCCGGACAGGCGAACCGCAGCGTGCGCGAGGCGAGCTGCGCCTCGGTCTTCGGCGGCAGATCGGCGCAGGCCGAGGCGAGCCCGGCCAACGCCGCTGCGAGCAGTGCGCGCACGTTCATCTCCCTGACGCTCCCATGGTCGTCCGGCGCGCAGCATACCGGTTCGCCTGCACCCCGGCGACCTATAATGGACAAGGTCGGTCATGCCCACTCCCCTCGCCGCGAATCTCGAGAAGCTGCTCGGCGGCCCGCGCGACGGCGCCCTGTTGCGCTATTCGCTGGGCAACGAGTACCTGAAGGCCGGCGATCCCGCCGTCGCCGCGACGCATCTCGCCGAAGCCGTCGCACGCGACCCGCAGTACTCGGCCGCCTGGAAGCTCCTCGGCAGGGCCCGCGCCGAGGCGGGCGATGCCGCCGGAGCACTGGCCGCCTATCGCGCAGGCATCGCGGTCGCCGAATCCCGCGGGGACAAGCAGGCGGCGAAGGAGATGACGGTGTTCGCGCGGCGGCTCGAGAAGCAGCTCGGCCCTTGATCCGCTCGTCGGCATCCGCAAGGGTGACCGGGATTCTACTTTCGGCCTATGTGCAACCATGCCGCGGTGCGGTAGGGTCTCGCAGGCCGGTCGGTTCCGACACGCGAGCGAAGGAACTGTGTCGCATTCGTGAAAAACTTCGCATCCCCGGGCTGCCCGCGTTCTCGCTAACTTAGGCGGATTCCAACCCTCGTTCGCTGGATGCTCCGTTTCTTCTCCCGCCGCGAACCCACTGCCGACGAAGCGCGGGTCTTCGCTTCGCTTGCCGCCGATGCCGCCTCGCTCGGCACCCTCCTCCGCCGTACCCAGCGCATCAAGCTCGACCGCGGTGCGGCAGTGAACCTCGCCGATGGGGACGAGCGCGAGATGCTCGCCGCCGCGCTGCGCGCCGGCGCGCGCCAGCACGTGCGCGCGGGCGAGGACCTGCTCACGCTGCTCGAACGACTCAACCGCATGATGGACGTCTCGGTCGGCAAGCGGGATGCGCAGCGCCGCACCGAGCTCGGCATCGCGCTCCTGCGCGCGATGGCGATCTGCGAGCTGCTCGACAGCGAGTCGCGCGAGCGCTTCCCCGGGTACGAGCCGCTCGCGCGCCTCGCGCGCGACGCCGCGCGGGCGCTCGCCGACGGCTACGTGCGCGCACTCGGCGCCGACGTGGCGTCCGACCTGAGGCGGGTGTTCCCGCGCTTTGCACGCGCGGTGCGCGAGGCGGGCGGGGTGCCCGAGCCGTCCGGCAGTTCGCTCCTGCTGCGCTTCGCCCTCGGGGGGCGGCGGGCTCCGCGCGACGCAGACAAGCCGAAGGCGCCGACCGAGCGCATGGACGCCCCCACCGTCTCCTGAGCGGCGTCTGTGCGACGGGCACGCCCCCGTCGGCCGGCGAAAAAAAACCCGCAGGCGCGCGCGCCCGCGGGCAAGTGCGGCGGACGAGCCGCCGATCCCCCTCAGGGATCCTGTGACTGCCGGGTGCGTTCAGGCGCCGGTCTGCGCGCGCCGCGCATCCTCCACGATCGGCACGTTGTCGGGAATCGGCTTGCCCGGCAGCTCGGCGACGGGGCCGGCGCTCTCCGATCGCTCGAGCGGCGGCGTCGCGTCCCCCTCGGCCTCCGCCAGGGTGCGCGCGACGGTCGGCATCGCCGTCGAGAGCGCCCCGGCGGCCACGAGCAGCGCCAGACGTTGACCCTTGACCATGCTTCCTCCGGGTAGAGCCATGCACGTCATGCTCTGACGCGCTCGCGCGCCGGAGGTTGCCTCCGTTCCGATGACGATTCCGAATGGACGGCATCGCGCGCGACCATGGGCCGCCACGCGACGAAGCGCGCCGCGGTGCGAAGTCAGCGGCGGCGTGCGACCCGCCGGGATGCCGACGTCGGCGCCGCCGCCTCCTGGCGCACCGTCGCCAGCTTGTGCAGGGTGATCTTGCGCACCTCGGCCTTGGCGACCTCGACGTGCGCCTTCATCAGCATCTGCGCCTGCTCGGCCTTGCGGCGCAGCACCGCGCGCAGGATCTGCGCGTGCTCGGCGTACGTCTGGCGGATGCGCTCGGCCATGCCGAACTCGAGGCGCCGCACGACGCGGATGCGCTCGGCCACTTCGCGGTGCATGCGCGCGAGCTCGCCGTTCCCGGCGGCGGCGACGAGCGTCGCGTGGAAGGCTTCGTCGGCGCGGCCGATCTCGCGCGCATCGGTGAGCCGATCCTCGGGCGGCACCAGCCACACCTCCTTCAGCTCGCCGAGCGAGGGCATCGGGTCGAGCTCGCACACCTTGCGCACCGCCGCCAGCTCCAGCACGAGGCGCACGTCGTAGAGCTCCTCGAAGGCATGGAAGTCGAACGCGCGCACCGTCCACCCGCTCTTCGACTCCACCTCGATGTAGCCCTCGTGCCCGAGCCGGTACAGCGCCTGGCGCACGGGCGTGCGCGACACGCCGAGCCGCGCGGCGAGCTCGTTCTCGGAGAAGCGCTGTCCCGGCATCAGCCGGAACTCGAAGATGTCGTCCTTGATCTGCGCGTACACGCCCTCGGCGAGGCTGCGCGTCGCGTTGCCGTTCATCCTGTTTCCCTCCGCCTATCGCACCGGAGCGGTGCGCCCGCGCACCAGCCGCGTGCGGCCCTCCGATGCATCGTTTCCCGCCACCTCGTCGGCAATCAATCACTTGAGTGCATCGCGTCGCGTGGCACGACGATTGCGGGCATCTTGTGTGCCAGCTTGGATACAAGATGAACCGCGACCCGCTTTCCACCCCCGCCGAGACCGACACGCTGCCCGCCGCGCTGGACGTGTTGCGGCTCGTCCAGGCGTATCGCGCGGGAACGACGAACCCGACGGAGATCGCGCGCGAGATCGCGCGGCGCTGCGCGCGGCACGCCGAGAATCCCCTGTGGATCACGCGCGTCCCGGACGACGCGCTGCTCGCGCGCGCCGCCGCGCTCGAGAGCGACCCCGCCGCGCGTGCGCTGCCGCTCTACGGCATTCCCTTCGCGGTGAAGGACAACATCGACGTCGCCGGGCTGCCGACCACGGCCGCGTGCGAGGCGTTCCGCCACGTGCCGGAGGCGAATGCCGCCGCAGTGCAGCGCCTGCTGGACGCGGGGGCGATGCTGGTGGGCAAGACCAATCTCGACCAGTTCGCGACCGGCCTCGTCGGGACGCGCTCGCCCTACGGCGAGGTCGCCAACGCGTTCGATCCCGCGTACGTTTCCGGCGGCTCCTCCAGCGGCTCCGCCGTGGCCGTCGCGCTCGGCCTCGCGAGCTTCGCGCTCGGCACGGACACGGCCGGCTCGGGCCGAGTCCCCGCCGCGTTCAACAACCTCGTGGGTCTCAAGCCGACCCGCGGGCTCGTCTCGACGCGCGGCGTGCTGCCCGCGTGCCGCACGCTCGACTGCGTCTCGGTCTTCGCGCTCGACGCCCGCGATGCGCGCGTCGTCCTCGACGTGCTCGACGCCTTCGATGCCGGCGATCCCTACGCGCGCCGCGACCGCGCGCCCTGCACGCCGCGCGGCATGCGCATCGGCGTGCCGCCGCTCGACACCCTCGACTTCTTCGGCGACGGGGCCGCGCGCCAGGCGTTCGAGGCGGCGCTCGATCGACTCGACGCTATCGGCGCCGTGCGCGTGGCGATCGACCTCGCGCCGTTCGTCGCCGCGGCGGAGTTGCTCTACGGCGGTCCGTGGGTCGCCGAGCGCCACGCCGCGATCCGCGCGCTGTTCGACCGCCGTCCCGACGCGCTGCTTCCGGTGATCCGCCGCATCGTCGGCGAGGCGGCGCGCTACAGCGCGACCGACGCGTTCGAGGCCGCGTACCGCCTCGCGACGCTCCGCCGGGCAAGCGAAGCCGCCTGGGCATCGTGCGATGCGCTGCTGCTGCCGACGGCAGGGACGATCTACACCCGCGCGGAGGTCGCGGCCGACCCGCTCGGTCCGAACACGCGGCTTGGGCGCTACACCAACTTCGTCAACCTGCTCGATCTCGCCGCCATCGCCGTGCCGTCGGCGTTCCGGCCCGACGGCCTGCCGTTCGGGGTGACCTTCGTCGCGCCGGCCGGCACCGATCGCTGGCTCTGCGACCTGGGCGCGGCGTGGCAACAGGCGACCGCCCTGCCGCTGGGCGCCACCGGTGCGCCGCTCGCGCCGCCGTCGCCCGCCCATCGCCCGCTCGGGCCGGACGAAGTCGCCGTGGCGGTGGTGGGCGCGCATCTCGCCGGCCTGCCGCTCAACCACCAGCTTACGGAGCGCGGGGCGCGCCTCCTGCGCACCGGCCGCACCACCGCGGCCTATCGCCTCTACGCGCTGCCCGGCACGACGCCGGCGAAGCCCGGCCTCGTGCGCACCGGCGACGGCGTGCCGATCGAGGTCGAGGTCTGGGGAATGCCCGCGGACCGCTTCGGCAGCTTCGTCGCCGGCATTCCCGCGCCGCTCGGCATCGGTACGGTGGCGCTCGAGGACGGCACGCATGTGCAGGGCTTCGTGTGCGAGGCCTACGCCATCGCCGACGCAACCGACATTTCGCATCACGGCGGCTGGCGCGCGTACCTCGCCAGCCGCGACCACACCGCTCATCCAACTCGGGGGACCCGATGAAACGCCGCGACTTCCTGCAATCTGCCGCCGCCCTCGCGGGCGCCACCACGCTGCCCTTCGACGCGCTCGCGCAGGCCGACCGCCGCAGGGAGACGCTGCTCGTCGCGAACGAGACCGGCCCCAACTCGCTCGACATCCACACCGTCGGCGCGAACCGTCCCGCCTACGGAGTCTCGTGGATCTGCTACGACCGGCTGATGACGTACGGCCGGAAGAAGCTGCCGAACGGCACCGAGACCTACGACTACTCGAAGCTCGAGCCGGAACTCGCGGAGAGCTGGCAGACCGCCTCCGACGGCATGTCGTGCACGTTCAAGCTGCGCAAGGATGCGAAGTTCCACGACGGCACGCCGGTCACCGCGCGCGACGTCAAGTGGTCGTTCGACCGCGCGGTGAGCGTCGGCGGCTTCCCCACCTTCCAGATGAAGGCCGGGTCGCTCGAGAAGCCCGAGCAGTTCGTGGTGGTGGACGACCACACCTTCCGGGTCGACTTCGTGCGCAAGGACAAGCTGCTGATGAACGACCTGGCGGTGCCGGTGCCCTGCATCTTCAACTCGGCGCTGGTGAAGAAGCACGCGACCGAGAAGGATCCGTGGGGCCTCGACTGGACCAAGGCGAACGTCGCCGGCGGCGGCGCGTACCGGGTGGTGTCGTGGAAGCCCGGCCAGGAAATCGTCTACGAGCGCTACGAGGGCTGGAAGAGCGGGCGGATGCCGAAGCTCCGCCGCATCATCCAGCGCGAGGTGCCCTCGGCGGGCAACCGGCGCGCGCTGCTCGCCAAGGGCGACATCGACATGACCTTCGAGATGCCGCCGAAGGACTTCCTGGAGATGAGCGGCGACGGCGGCGGCGTGCGCGTGGTGAGCACGCCGATCGAGAACTCGCTCTGGTATCTCGGCATGAACGCGAAGAACCCGCCGTTCAACAATCCCAAGGTGCGCCAGGCGGTCGCGTACGCCGTGCCCTACGAGCGGCTGATGGACAGCGCGATGTACAAGCGCGCGACGCCCATGTGGGGCGGCGCCGTGCCGCTCAAGACCGCCGCCTGGCCGCAGCCGACGCCCTACCGGTACGACATTCCCAAGGCGCGGGCGCTGATGAAGGAGGCCGGCTTCGAGAACGGCTTCGAGACCACGCTGTCGTTCGACCTCGGGCAGGGCACGGTCTCGGAGCCGGCCTGCATCCTCGTCGCCGAGGCGCTGTCGCTCATCGGCATCAAGGCGCAGATCAACAAGATCCCGGGCGCGAACTGGCGCGCCGCGCTCCTGAAGAAGGACATGCCGATGATCCTCAACCGCTTCGGCGGCTGGCTGAACTATCCCGAGTACTTCTTCTTCTGGTGCTACCACGGCCAGAACGCGGTGTTCAACACCATGAGCTACCAGAACCCGGCGATGGACAAGCTGATCGACGCCGCGCGCTTCGAGACCGACGCGAAGAAGTACGACGCCACGGTGCGCGAGTTCATCGAGATGGCCTACCTCGACGTCCCGCGGATCCCGATCGCGCAGCCGAACATGGACGTCGCGATGCAGCGGAACATCCGCGGCTACCGGTACTGGTTCCACCTGCAGCCCGACTACCGGGACCTCGAGAAGGCGTGAGCGGCCGCCGCGGCCGGTGAGGCGTCCATGCTGAAGCTCATCCTCAAGCGCCTCGCCGGCGCGGTGCCCAACCTGATCGGGGTCGTCATCGTGACGTTCCTGCTCACGCGGGCGCTGCCCGGCGATCCCGCGGCCTTCTTCGCGGGGCCCGCGGCGACCGAGGAGGCGATCGCCGAGATCCGCAAGTCGCTCGGCCTGGACCAGCCGCTGGCGCTGCAGTTCGGCTACTACGTGCGCGACCTCTTCCGCGGCGACCTCGGCAACTCGCTCTCCACCGGCCAGCCCGTGCTCACCGAGCTGGTGACGCGCCTGCCCGCGTCGCTCGAGCTCACCCTCGCTGGCCTGCTGTTCGCGGCCGTGGTGGCGATTCCGCTCGGCATCATGGCGGCGACGCGCCCCGGCTCGTGGATCGATCACCTCTGCCGCATCGTGACCACCGCGGGGGTCTCCCTGCCGACCTTCTTCACCGGCCTGCTGCTCGCCTACGTCTTCTACTACCTCGCCGGCTGGTCGCCCGCGCCCATCGGCCGCCTCGACCCCCTGTACTCCGCGCCCGAACACGTGACCGGCTTCTATCTGGTGGACAGCCTGCTCGCGCGCGACGGGGAACTCTTCCGGGCGAGCCTGGGGCAGCTCCTGCTGCCGGCGGTGACGCTCGGCCTCTTCGTCATGGCGCCGCTCGCGCGGATGACCCGCGCCTCGATGCTCGGCGTGCTCTCCTCCGACTTCATCCGCACCGCACGCGCGAGCGGCCTCGCGCCGCGCAAGGTGCTGTACGGCTATGCCTTCCGCAACGCGCTGCTGCCGGTGGTCACCACGCTCGGCATGGTGTTCTCCTTCCTGCTCGGCTCGAACGTGCTGGTGGAGAAGGTGTTCGCCTGGCCGGGCATCGGCAGCTACGCCATCGAGGCGCTGGTGGCGTCCGACTACGCGCCGGTGCAGGGCTTCGTGCTCGCCATGGCGACGCTCTACGTGCTCCTCAACCTCGCCATCGACATCGCGTACGGGATCATCGACCCGCGCGTGCAGCTGGAGGCCTGATGGACGCCGCGCTCCGTTCGAACGCCACGCTGCGCCACGTCCGCTACGTCGTGGCGGAGAACCCGGTCACCTTCTTCGCCTTCGGCCTCTTCACGGCGTTCGTGCTGCTCGCGCTCTTCGGGCCGCTCGTCGCGCCGTACGACCCGCTCGCGAGCAACACCGACCGCGCGCTGCAGCCGCCGTCGGCGGACCACTGGTTCGGGACCGACCAGCTCGGCCGCGACATCCTCTCGCGGATCGTCGTGGCGACGCGGCTCGACTTCGGCATCGCGATCTCGGCGGTGGCGCTCTCGTTCGCCATCGGCGCGGGGCTGGGCTCCGCGGCCGGCTTCTTCGGCGGCTGGACCGACCGCATCGTCGGGCGCGTCGCCGACACCATCATGGCCTTCCCGCTCTTCGTGCTGGCGATGGGCATCGTGGCCGCCCTCGGCAACACGGTGTTCAACATCGTGCTCGCCACCGCGATCATCAACCTGCCGTTCTACATCCGCGTCGCGCGCGCCGAGGTGAACGTGCGGCGCCACGCCGGGTTCGTCGAGGCTGCGCGCCTCTCCGGCAACTCCGACTGGCGCATTCTCGCCGTGCACCTCTTCCCGAACATCCTGCCCCCGATGATGGTGCAGATCTCCCTCAACATGGGCTGGGCCATCCTCAACGCCGCCGGCCTGTCGTTCATCGGCCTCGGGGTGCGCCCGCCCACCCCGGAGTGGGGAATCATGGTGGCCGAGGGCGCGACCTACATCATCTCCGGCGAGTGGTGGGTGGCGCTGTTCCCGGGCGCGGTGCTGATGCTCGCGGTGTTCTGCTTCAACCTGCTGGGCGACGGCCTGCGCGACATGATCGACCCGCGGCGGCGCACATGAAGATCGACCTCGGCGATCCCGCCCTCCGGGCATCCCTCGCGCCTGGCGCGCTGCAGCCGCCGCTGCTCGACGTCGCAGGCCTGTCGCTCGAGTTCCGCACGCGCTCAGGCGTCGTGCATGCGCTGGAGGACGTTTCGTTCGCAGTCGCGAAGGGCGAGACCCTCGGCATCGTCGGCGAGTCGGGTTCCGGCAAGTCGGTCATGTGCTACGCGCTCATGGGCATCCTCGACGCCGCCGGTCGCATCACGGCAGGGCGCGCCACCTTCGGCGGCTTCGAGCTGGTCGGCGCGCGCGAGGACGACCTCGCGGCCATCCGTGGGCGCGAGATGGCCATGATCTTCCAGAATCCGCGCACCGCCCTGAACCCCATCCGCCGCGTCGGACTGCAGATCGAGGACGTGCTCCTGCGGCACACCGCAGTCACGCGCGCACAGGCGCGCGAGCGCGCGATCGAGTGCCTGCGGCAGGTGCGCATTCCCGATCCGGAGCGGCGCCACGCCGCGTACCCGTTCGAGCTGTCCGGCGGGCAGTGCCAGCGCGTGATGATCGCGCTCGCGCTGGCGTGCAATCCGCAACTGCTGATCGCCGACGAGCCCACCACCGGCCTCGACGTCACCACGCAGGCGGCGGTGATGGACCTGGTGCAGTCGCTCGCTGCCGAGCGGCAGATGGCCACGATCCTCATCACCCACGACCTCGGCCTCGCGGCGGAGTACTGCGACCGCATCGTCGTGATGCACGCCGGCCACGTCGTGGAGGTCGCGCCCACCGCCGAGCTGGTGCGCGCGCCGCGCCATCCGTACACCGCCAAGCTCATCGCCGCCACGCCGCACGGGGCTGCTTCGCTCCGCGCGCTGTCGGCGATCCGGGGCAACCTGCCCGACCTGCGCCGCGCCGACCTGCCGCGCTGCCGCTTCGCCGAGCGCTGCGACGCGCGCGCACCCGAATGCGAGGCCGCGCTGCCGTGGCACGAGGCGGGCCCGCGTCACCTCGTCCGCTGCCACCGGCCGCTCCTCCCATGACCGCGCTCCTCGAAGTCGCCCGCGTGCGCAAGCTCTTCCCCGTCGGCCCGAGGCCGATCGGCAAGGCGCGGCCGCAGGCGCTCCTGCACGCCGTGGACGACGTCACCTTCAGCCTCGCGCCGGGCGAGAGCGTCGGGCTGGTCGGCGAATCGGGCTGCGGCAAGTCCACGCTCGTGCGCCTGGTCACGCGCCTGCTCGACGTCACCGACGGCGCGATCCGCTTCGACGGCCGTGACATCGGCGCGGAGCCCGCGGCGCGGTTCGCGCGCTCCGACGCCCGGGCGCAGATCCAGATGGTGTTCCAGGATCCGACCGACAGCCTCAACCCGCGCTACACCGCGTTCGACACCATCGCCGAGCCGCTCGCGCGCCTTGCCGGCATGACCGACCGCGCGGCGATCCGCGCGCGCGTGGAGGACGCCGCCACGCGCTGCGGCCTGCCGATCGAGCTGCTCGCTCGCTTCCCGCACCAACTCTCCGGCGGACAGAAGGCCCGGGTCGGCATCGCCCGCGCCATCGCGGTGAAGCCGCGCCTGCTGATCCTCGACGAGCCCACCGCGGCGCTCGACGTGTCGGTGCAGGCGGTGATCCTGCACCTGCTCGCCGACCTGCGCGAGCAGCTCGGCATGAGCTACCTCTTCGTCTCGCACGACCTCAACGTGGTGCGCCTGCTGTGCGACCGCGTGATCGTGATGTACCTGGGCAAGGTGGTCGAGTCCGGTCCGGTGCAGGCGGTCTTCGACCACCCGCGCCACCCCTACACGCGTGCGCTCATCGGCGCGATTCCGTCGATGGACCGGTCGCGGGCGAAGAGCCAGCTCGACGGCGAGCCGCGCTCGCCGATCGACCCCGACCCGGCGGTCTGCCGCTTCTACGGCCGCTGCCCGCAGAGCGGAGGCCGCTGCAATACCGAGATGCCGGCGCTCCGCGAGCTCGCGCCGCACCACGCCGTCGCCTGCCACCACCCGAACCCGACATGACCGACACCGAAATCGCCGCGTACGTCGAGGCCGCGGCGCGCGCCGCAGGCCTCCCGCTCACCCCCGACCAGCGCGCCGGCACGCTGGTGAACTTCGCGCGCATCGCGTCGATGGCCGCGCTCGTGAACGGCCTGCCGCACGACGAGACCGTCGAGCCCGCGCCGGTCTTCCGCCATGACTGACCCGCTCGCCGCCGACGCCGGTGCGCGCGACGTCGCCGCCGCCGTCGCCGCCGGCCGCGTGAGCGCGATCGAGGTGGCGCAGGCGGCCCTCGCGCGCATCGCACGCCTCGATGCGCGCTACAACGCGTTCACCGCCGTGACGCGCGAGCGCGCGCTCGCGCAGGCGCACGAGGTCGAGGCGCGGCGCGCGCGCGGTGAAGCGCTGCCCCCGCTCGCCGGCGTGCCGTACGCGGTGAAGAACCTGTTCGACGTGCGCGGCCTCGCGACGCTGGCCGGCGCGCGGCTCCACGCGAAGCGCGCGCCCGCGGCGGCAGACGCCACGCTCGTCACGCGTCTCGACGCCGCCGGCGCGGTGCTGGTCGGCGCGCTGAACATGGACGAGTTCGCGTACGGCTTCACCACCGAGAACACGCACTACGGTCCGACGCGCAATCCGCACGACGTGACGCGCATCGCCGGCGGCTCCTCGGGCGGATCGGCCGCGGCGGTGGCCGCGGGGCTCGTCCCGCTCACGCTCGGCTCGGACACCAACGGCTCGATCCGCGTGCCCGCGTCGCTGTGCGGCATCTTCGGCCTCAAGCCGACCTTCGGCCGCCTCTCGCGCGCCGGCACCTTTCCGTTCGTCGCGAGCCTCGATCACGTCGGACCGTTCGCGCGCTCGGTGCACGATCTCGCCGCGGCCTACGATGCGATGCAGGGCCACGACTCGCGCGATCCAGCCTGTACGCCGCGCGCGGTGGAGCTCGCAGGCCCGGGGCTCGAAGCGGGTGCGGGCGGATTGCGCATCGCGCGCCTCGGCGGGTACTTCGACCACCACATCGGCGAGGCGGCGGCGGCCGCGGTGGAAACGGTGTGCGGAGCACTCGGCGCGAGCGCGACGATCGAGTGGCCGGAAGTGGCGCGGGCGCGCGCGGCCGCCTTCGTGATCACCGCGACCGAGGGCGGGGCGCTGCACCTGCCCAGCCTGCGCGAGCGGCCCGACGCGTTCGACCCGCTGATCCGCGACCGGCTGATCGCCGGGGCCCTCACGCCCGCGGCGTGGTACCTGGCCGCGCAGCGGCTGCGGTCCTGGTTCCGCGATCGCGTGCTCGAGTCGTTCGCGCATTGTGACCTGCTGGTGGCGGCCGCCACGCCGGTTCCGGCGACGCCGATCGGCACCGAGACGCTCGAGCTCGCCGGCGAGAAGCTGCCGCTGCGCCCCAGCCTGGGCCTGCTGACGCAGCCGATCTCGTTCATCGGCCTGCCGGTGGTGACGGTGCCGGTGCGGCAGAATGGCGGACTGCCGATCGGCGTGCAGCTGATCGCCCCGCCCTGGCACGAGGCGCGCGCGCTGCGCGTGGCGCGTGCCCTGGAGCTCGCCGGCATCGCGCACGCGCCGGTCGCGGGCTGATGCGCATCACCGCAACGGAGAGACGATGGAGCTGAACATTCCCGACGTGGTCGCCGAAGTGACCGCCGCGTTCGAGCGCTACGAGGACGCGCTGGTGAACAACAAGGTGGAGGTGCTGAACGAGCTGTTCTGGAATTCGCCCCACACGCTGCGGTTCGGCATGGCCGAGAACCTCTACGGCTACGAGGCGATCTGCGGCTTTCGCGCGGCCCGGTCACCGGCCGGGCTGGCGCGCGAGCGGCGCAACGTGCGCATCACCGCCTTCGGGCGTGACTGCGCCGTCGCCAACACCGAGTTCTACCGGGCGACCACGCCCAAGTGGGGCCGCCAGAGCCAGACGTGGGTGCGCATGCCGGAAGGCTGGCGCATCGTCGCCGCCCACGTGAGCCTGATCGACCCGCCGGCGGCGTAAGGACGCTCAGAGTCCGGCCGCTTTCGCCGCGAGAGACACGAGCGCGGCGGTGAGGCCGGTCAGCAGTGGAATGGCGAACTCCAGCACCTTGAACAGCACCGCTTCCCGTCGCGACCGCATCGCTCGCCTCCGTCAGGGTGGACGACCTCCCGCAAGCATGGCCGAAGCGGCGCGAGTCGACTGTCAAGGATTGTCACGCGCGCCGCGCGGCTCGCGTCCCGGAACCTGCCGGCGCCCGCGTCCCGTCAGCCGAAGCTGAAGCGGAACGTCGCGCCGCGGCCCACCTCCCCCTCGGCCGACACGGTTCCGCCGTGCCGCTGCAGGATGCGTTGCACCGTCGCGAGTCCCACGCCGGTGCCGGCGAACTCCTCCTCGGCATGCAGACGCTGGAAGGGGTGGAAGAGCTTGTCGGCATAGCGCGGGTCGAAGCCGGCGCCGTTGTCCGAGACCCGGAAGCCGCCGCCCCCCTCGCCGGCCACCTCGATCCGCGCGTGCTCGGTGCGGCAAGTGAACTTCCAGGCGTTGCCGAGCAGGTTCTGCAGCACGATGCGCGCGAGCGTCGGATCGGCGTGCGCCAGCAGTCCGGGCGCGATGCGGACGTCCACGCAGCGTGCGCGATCGGCCGCGCGCAGCTCGTCCACCACCGCCGCGGCGAGCGCGGAGAGATTCACCTCGGTCCGATGCAGCTCGACGCGCTGGATGCGCGCGAGGTTGAGGAGCTCGTCGATCAGGTGCGCCATCCGCGCCACGTTGTGACGGACTCGCGCGAGTGCACGGCGAGTGGCCGGAGCAACGTTCTCCCCCACGTCCTCGTGCACCAGCTGGGTGAACGCGTCGATGGCACGCAGCGGGGCGCGCAGGTCGTGGGCCACCGAGTACGAGAAGCTCTCCAGCTCGCGGTTGGCGATCTCGAGCTCGGCGGTGCGGTCCGCGACGCGGTGCTCCAGGTCGGAAGCGAGCCGTTGCAGCGCCTCCTCGGCGCGCACCCGGTCCGTGACGTCCTGCGCCATCGACATCGCGCCGATGAACGCGCCGCCCGGCTCCAGCAGCGGCGTGTTCACCCATTCCACGGTGACCGGGCGGCCGTCGGCACGGCGCGTTTCGCCGAGCGCGGAGACGTACTCCCCGTCGCGCAGACGGGCGAAGATGCGCTCGATGCCCTCGCGGCGCTCGGGCAGCAGGAAGGTCTCGAACGCGTCGCGGTTCACCACGTCGGCGCGGCGATAGCCGAAGATGCGCTCGGCTGCCGGGTTGAAGTAGGTGACGACGAAGTCCGCGTCGAACAGCACGCAGGCGACCGGCATGCGTTCGAGCTGCAGGGTGAGCCGGTCCAGGAGCTCGTCGCGTTGCCGATGGGACTCGGCCTCGCGGTCGATCATGGCGCTGAGCTCGCGCGCGACCTCGCGGATCTCCGCCGGTCCCGCCTCCACCGGCCGCGCCGACGCATCGCCCTGCGCGCGCCGCCGCACGACCTCGGCGAGATCATGGATCGGCTGGCCGAGCCGGCGCACCGCGACGTAGCCGAGCAGCATGGCCGCGGCGAGCGCGACGAGCGCGATCACTGCGGAGGTCAGAGCACGCTGCACCACCGGCCCGATCACGTCGTTCGTCGGAATGCCGGCGTACGCGATCCATGGCGCCCTCGGCACGGGCGTGTAGCCCCAGATGCGCTCGAACCCCATCGCGCCCCTGAGGCGCGCCGTCCCATCCCGGCTTCTCGTAATCACGTCCACCGCGGGATTGCCGCGTCGATCGGTGCCGACCCACTTCTCGGCCTCCTGCGAGCGCGCGATGACGACGCCGTCATGGGCCACGATGCCGACGACCATGTGCTCGGGCAGCGCGACATCGCTGGACGGCGGGCGCCACTTCAATAGATCGATGCTCGCGCCCACCACTCCGACGATTCCGCCCGCGGCGTCGCGCACCGGCAGCGCGGCACCGATCACCGGGCGGCCGAGGATCGGGCCGGTGTGCGGTTGGGCGACGACGAATTGTCCCGTCGCGAGGGCCTCCTCGAACCAGCGGTGGCCGCCAAATCCGAATGGCTGCTCGGGCATGTACGTCGCGCAGACGACCCGGCCGGTGCGGTCCACCTGCACGATGTTGGCGTAGCCCTTGACGATCGCGAAGGCGTCCATCAGCAGGGGATCGCATCGGCGCGGATCCATCGACCGTACGGCGGGCCGCGCTGCGATGGCGGCGAGCATCGTTTCGGTTGCGTCGAGGAAACGGCCCATCTCGCCGGCGGTGACCTGCGCGTGTCGGTAGGCAGTCTGGGCTGCCACCTGGTAGTCGCTGCGCGCCGAGAGATAGAGCTGCACCGCCAGCAGCAGCGCCAAGGGCAGGGCGACCGCCGCCGCCACCTTCGCGAGCTCGCGGGTGATGCTGGGATGGCGCGGCCGGACCACGACCGGACTCACAGGGGAACGTGCTCCTCGTCTGGACCGCGCAAGGCGCGCGGCGATCCAGTGTCCCCCACACACTCATGCGGGCAGGCCCGCAGAAGGCGGCATTTTCCGCGTCTGCTCGCGTGACCGGGTCGGTGGCCCGACCCGGGGACCGGCTTTCCGGACCGGCCGGGTCAGCAGCCGAGGTCGGCCGCGAGCGCGAGGACGGCCTGCGTGTAGCAGGCCATCGGATTGCGGACGATGCCGGCGCCGATCTGCCCGACGCCCGCCTGCTTGTGCGCGATGCCGGTGGTCAGCACCGGCCGGATGCCGGTGTCCACGACCTTGCGCACGTCGATGCCCGCCGGCGCCGGCGCGAACTCGAGCGTCGGCAGCGACATGCTGGGATTGCGCGTCCAGGTCACGTTGTACATCTCGCGCGAATAGGCCATCGCCTGCGCCACGGTGCCGCCGACGAGCTGCACGAGCGCCGGCGAGGCGGCGAGCGAGAGCCCGCCGTAGCCCGCGGTCTCGCAGATCGCGCTGTCGCCGAGGTCGGCGTTGGCGTCCTCCTGCTTGAAGCCGGGGAAGAAGAGCCCAACCGGCGTGTCGGAGGGCGCCTCGAACCACTGCCGGCCGAGACCGCTCACGCGGATCGCGGTGGTGACGCCGTTGCGCGCGATCGCGGTGACGATGGACGCATGCGGCACGCCGTGCGCCGCGTCCATGATGCACTTGGACGCGACCATGGAGAGATTGAGGAAGAACTGCGAGGTGTTCGCGATGAAGTCGAGCGCCTCGCGGCCCTTCGCGCGGTCGATGTCCGAGCCCATCATCGCGCCGCCCACCGCCATGTGGAAGAGCGCGGTCGCCGCGGCATTGCGGCTGTGCACCTCGTCGCCCATGAGGAGCGCCTGCGCCTGGATGCTCTTGAGGTCGATGCCGCCTTCGATGCTGCCGAGCGCGGCCTTCAGCGCGGGGGCGAGCGTGCCCTCGATCCACTTCAGGCGCTTGATCACGTCCGGCCCGAAGGCGCCGAAGCGCAGCACCCGGCCGATGCCCTCGCTGAAGTTGGTGTAGGCGACGTTGCCCGGCGCGGCCTTGTTCTTCACCACGAACACCGGCTGCGACGGCGAGATCGCGCCCGACATCGGCCCGACCGCGGAGAGATCGTGGTTCTGCAGGAAGGCGACCTCGCCCGCCGCCAGCTGCCGGCGCGCATCCGCCTCGTCCCGCGCCCAGCCCTCGTAGAGCATCGCGCCGATCATCGTGCCCTTCATCGGGTCGCACATGCGCTCCCAGGCGACCGGCGCGCCGGCGTGGGTCAGCGTCTTGCGGCCGTTCGCCCACAGTTCGGGCCACACCTCGCCGGCACGCCGCACGTCCACGAGCATGGGCTGCGCGGCCAGCATGCGCTGCGTGGCGACCTCGTTCGCCGCGTCCACCTTCGAGCCCGGTGCCTCCGGATCGTCGGGATCGCCGGTCAGCAGCGCGAGCTTCCACGCCAGCGACGCGTCGCCGTCGCCGGCCGGGCGCCAGTCGAGATGGGCGACGGGTGCGCCGGCATCGCGCACGCTGCCGACGAACATGTCGAGGCCGACGTTGACCACCGCCGGGCCGGCGGCGAGGAGATCGTTCTTCATTGGAGGGCTCCGAGAATGCCGATGAAGCAGCCGGTGAGCATGTCCCAGCCGGAAGAGTGGCCGATGCGTGCGAGGGTCCGCGCGGCGGCGAGTGCCGCTTCGGCGTCGTCGTCCAGGAGTGCATCGAGGCACGCGTGCAGCGGCGCGAAGCTCCGCGCCCGCGCGAGGTCGGCGAACAGCGCCGCGCTGATCGCGTGCGTGCGCGCGGCGACCGCGGGAACGAGCCGTTCGCCGAGCGCCGCCCATGCCGGATCGCTCGACACCGCGCGACGCCCGAACAGGGCGCCGCCGGCGAGATCGTCGCCCGAAGGCGTGAGGCCGGTGCCGAAGCCGGCGAGCGCGAGCGTCGCGCGCGCGACGGCCTCGGGGTCGCTCGCGGCGTACGCACGTGCGAGCCCGAGCACGCGTTCGACCCCGCCGTCGAGCGGGAACGCGGGCGTGCCGCCCGCGAGCAGGACGCCGAACCCGCGCGGCGCCTCGGCGGCGAGCAGCCCGGCGCGCAGCGCCCGCGTCCGCGTCGCGAGCGCGGCGACGTCGGCGGCGCACGCGAGCGGACCGTTCGTCTCCGGCGCCGGCACGGCGGGAAACGCCAGCGGACGGCCGCGCGGTTGCGGCGCGGCCGTCATCACCGCGCGCGGATGCATCGCCGGGAGCTGCGCGCCCACCCAGATGATCTCGCCGTCGGCGTCGTAGTACGGCGAGTCGGCGAACGCCGCGAGCGGGACCGCGCGGCCGCCGCTTCTCGCGAGCGCCGCGTGCGCGAGCGCGCCGATCGCGAGGACGGTCATGGGACGATGGCGGTGCCGGCGCGGCCGGCGAGCGCCGGCCCGAGCTGCTCGAGCGACGTGATCAGCGCCCGCGGTCCGCCGCGCTCGATGAACTTCAGCGCGGCGAGGATCTTCGGCCCCATGCTGCCGGGCGGGAACTGGCCGTCGTCGTAGTGGCGCTTGGCCTCCGCCGCGGTCATCACGTCGATGGCGCGCTCGGTCGGCTTGCGGAAGTCGATCGACACCTTCTCCACGCCGGTGAGCATCACCAGCGTGCCCGCGCCGCAGTTGGCGGCGAGCAGGCTGCTGGTCAGATCCTTGTCGATCACCGCCTCGACGCCGTAGTAGGTGCCGTCGTCGGCGCGCGCCACCGGGATGCCGCCGCCCCCGGCCGCGATCGGGATGATGCCGGCCGCGAGCAGCGCGTTGATGGCCGGCGCGTCGAGGATCGCGAGCGGCATCGGCGAGGGCA